>NZ_JASATH010000032.1:0-53968 GCF_038440215.1 Inquilinus sp. OTU3971
AGACGCCGTCCTCGACGCCGCGATGGGCCAGCAGGGTGAAGACCGCCACCGGCTCGGTCCGGCCCTTGACCACCAGCCGGTCGAGCTCGATCAGCGCCGCCAGTCCCTCCAGCATCCGGGCGGTGTCCGGCCCGATCACCGTGCCGACCCCGTAGCGCTTGCAGGCGCCTTCCAGCCGCGAGGCGAGGTTGACGCTGTCGCCCAGCGCCGAATAGTCGAAGCGGCGATCCGAGCCCATGTTGCCGACCACGCAGGTGCCGGTGTTGATGCCGATGCCGATCGCGATCGGGCCGGCCACGCCTTCCCGTTGCAGCGTCTCGTTCAGCGCTGCGATCTCCGTCTGCATCCGGCGGGCGGCCTCGACTGCATGGGCAGCGTGGTCAGGGTCGTCCAGCGGCGCGTTCCAAAACGCCATGACGCAGTCGCCGATGAACTTGTCGATGGTGCCGCCGGTCGCCAGCACGGCCTCGGACAAGGGCGTCAGGATCCGGTTCAAGAGCCGCGTCAGGCCCTGCGGGTCCTGCTGCATCCGCTCCGAGAGGGTGGTGAAGCCGCGGACGTCGCAGAACAGCACGGTCAGCACCCGGGTCTCGCCACCCAGCTGCAGCTGGGCCGGGTCCTGCGCCAGGCGCGACACCATGGACGGCGCCAGATAGTGCTCGAAGGCGCGGGTGATGCGGCGGCGCTGCGCCTGCTCGCGGGCGAAGCCGTAGCTGCCCTGGACGATGATGGCGGCGGTCGTCCCCAGCATCGGAAGCACCGGCGGCAGCCACATGCGGCCGAAGCGCAGCAGGGCGTAGCTGCCGGCGGCGGTGGCGATCGCCAGCAGCGCCAGGGCGGCCAGGGACGGCACCGGCCCCAGCCGGCGGGTGCCGAACAGCGCGACCAGCAGCAGCACGGCCAGGGTGACCGGCGGCAGCCAGGGCGGCGCCGGCGTGATCCACAGCCCGTGCATGAGGTTGTCGAGGATGGTGGCCTGCACCTCGGCCCCGGCGGTCAGGCGCCCGGTCTTCACCGTGTAGGGGGTGGCGAAGGCGTCGGCGCCGCCGCTGGTGACGGTCGGCACCGCCTGCAGGCTGAAGCCGATGATGGCCGCCTTTCCGGATAGCAGGCCCGGCGGCAGCATCGTCGTCGGCTCCAGCGCCTGGTAGTAGGACACGGTCGGATAGCTGCGCGGCGGCCCGAAATACTGCAGCAGCGCGCCGGGTGGCGGCGCGGCCTCATGCCCGGCCAGGCGCGCCAGGACTCCAGCGAAGGGGTCGGGCACGTTCGGCAGGCGGCGCAGCACGCCGTCGGAGTCGAGATCGACCGAGGCGACGCCGGAGCGGGCGCCACCGGCCTTCAGCTGCGCCAGCGGCTCGGTCCGGATTCGCTGCTCGAACCTCTGGTCGGCGATGGCGGTGATATCGGCCGCCAGCACCGTGTCGCTGGCCAGGGCCGCGGCCAGGGCGGCGTCTTCCGCCGGCTGCGACGGCTCGGCGAAGACGATGTCGAAGCCGATCGGCCTGGCGCCGGCGCGGCGCAGCGCCTCGGCCAGCCCGGCATGGACGCTGCGCGGCCAGGGCCATTGCCGGCCGATCTCGGCGAAGGACGGTTCGTCGATCGCCACCACCACGGCGCTGTGCCCGGCTGGCCGCGGCGGGTCATAGGTCGAGAACAGGTCGAAGGCCCGGTTCTCCACCACCTGCCAGCTGGTCGATGCACCCAGAGGCACGAGGCCGGCGAACAGCAGCGCCGCCAGCAGCAGTGGCAGCCACAGGCTCCCGTGGACCCGGCCCGGCGCCATCTAGGACAGGCGTCCGAGGACGGTTGATCCACCCATCCTCGGGCGGAACCGATTGCTTCTCCCGCTTGCGGGAGAGGTCGGAGACGCGAAGCGGCTCCAAGTGAGGGGATTTCGTCGAGGCCGGGACCAGCCCTCACCCGGCCGTCCTTCGGACGTCCGGCCTCTCCCGCGTCCGGCGGGAGAGGCAACGCAAACCCGGCCGTATCGGTCGCAAGTCATCCGATGTCCCCGAACCTCCCGGCCATAGTCGTATCCGTCACTTGCTAGAACCGGATCGACGCGGTGGCGGCAATCAGCCGGCCCGGCGCCTCGACCCCGAAGGCGGTGTCGTACTCCTCGTCGAACAGGTTGCGGATCACGAAGCCCAGCGCGATGCGCTTCTCCACCGGCTCCCAGCTGATCGCGATGTTGGTGCTGCCGAAGCCGTCGATCTCGGGCAGCCCCGGCCCGCTGGCCTGCGGCCCGGCCCAGACCCGCTCGATCTGCGCCCTGATCTGCAGCGGGTGCACCCAGACCGCGCCGATCCGCGTCGTCCAGTCCGGCACGAAGGGGATCCGCTTGCCATCGTCGATGCCCTCGGTGATCTCCGACCGGATCAGCGAGGCCGAGCCGTAGACGCCGATGCCGCCATCGAACCAGATGTTGCCGGCGGCGGTGACCCGGTCGGTGCGGCCGCGCTCGACCTCGACCGTGGCCAGCTGGGCCGAGGGATAGGCGAAGGACAGGTTCTCCAGCTCCTGATGCTGGCCCTCCAGGCTGGTGAAGATATGCGGCGTCCACTCCGCCTCCCAGCGGGCGGTATAGCTGGTGGCGACGCCTCCGGCGTCGAGCGGCAGCGTGTCGGCCAGAATGCCGACGGTGTCGACCGGGGCCAGGGTCAGGTTACCCGGCGTCTTGGCGCCGCGCTGGACGGCGGCGCGCAGCCAGTGCCCCTCGGCCGGCGACCAGGCGACGCCCAGCCGCGGCTCCAGCACCACCTCGGGCACCGGCCCGCCCTCGTCGGCGCGGACGATGCCGGTGCCGAAATCGATCCGCAGGTCGGGGGAGGGGGTCCAGCGGCCAAAGGCGAAGATCCTGCCCAGCGTCTGCTCGATCTCGGTCCGGGTCGCGTCATGCTCCCGGTCGGTCTGCAGCTCCCGGCCGAACAGCTTGATCGTGGTCCAGGCGGTCTGGTCGAAGGACAGGGTCGACCGCGTCGACAGCACCTCGAAGCCGTACTGCACCGTGATGTCGCCGGTTCCCCACATATGGGCCAGGCCACCCATGGTGGTGTCGCTGCGCTGCTTGATGATGTCGTCGGCGCGGATGTCGTAGCTGATGAACTCCGGGAAATCCGGATCCGGGATGTCGCTCAGCAGCGTGCGGTTGACGTCCCGGCGCTCGACATGGCTGCGCTGGACCATGGCGGTCAGGCGGCTGCGCTCGCCCAGACGATAGCCGAAGGCCAGGCCGCCGGACACGGCCCGGGTCCGCTCGCTGGCGAAGGGGGTGGGCGCGAACAGCGTCCCGGCGATCTCGTTGCCGGCCTCGCCGCCGTCGATCCAGGCGGCGAAGCTGCCGCCCAGCCCCAGCCGCCCGGCGAGGCGGGCGGAGCCGGTCCAGCTGTCGCTGTCGTCGCCATGGTCGTCGCCGTCATTGTCGACCCGGGCGAAGCTGGCCCGGAAGGCCAGCGGGATCGGGGCGATGGTGTAGGCGTCGATATCCACCCCCTCGGTATGGCCGAGCGTGTCGCCGACGGTGACGATGCCGCCGGTCAGCTGCGCATCCAGGAACGGCCGGGGCAGCAGGTCGGTGCGGCGCTGCCGCGACGAGGCCAGGGTCGGGTCCAGCAGCAGGGCCTGGATCTCCGACGACAGCGCCGCCGCGTCCGGCACGGCGAGGTCGCTGCCGAACACGGTCGGTTGGGCGATCACCGAGCGGCCGAGATAGCTGGCGGCGCTGAACGGGTCGTCGGTGCGGTCGTTGTAGTAACGGCCCCAGTCGATCAGCCCGAGATTGGCATAGGCGGCCAGCAACGGCGGCCCCAGCCGGTTGCCGAGATTGGCGGTGCTCAGCGCCAGGCTGCCCTGGTTGGCGCGGGCCGCGATCTCGCGGGCATTGCGGATCGCCTCGTCGGCCTCGGCCTCGTCGATGGCGATGATGGTCCGCATGCTGGGGACCATCGGATCGTTCGGGTCCAGCCGGTCGGCGTTCTCCAGCGTCTGCTTCGCCTGCTCGGTCTCGCCGAGCGCATATTGCGACGCGGCCAGCCCCTGCAGGTTCTCCGAGGAGGCCGGGTTGGCGGCCGAGGCGGCCAGGAACTTCTCCAGCGCGCCGTCGATGTCGCCGGTCTCGAAGGCCAGGATGCCCTCGCCGACCAGGGTTATGCCGGACTCGGGGTCGATCGCCCGGGCCTGGCCCAGCAGCGCCCGGGCCCGGTCGACCATGCCGGCCTCGATATAGAGGATCGCCTGGTTGACCCGGACATTGGCGGCATCGGGGTCGAGCGCGGCCGCCTTCTCCAGAGCAGCGTCGGCTTCGACCAGCCCGCCGCGGATGTCGTGCAGCATGCCGAGGTCGTTCCAGGCGTCGGCATCGCCCGGCGCCTCGCCGGTGGCGCGGCGCAGCAGCGCCAGCGCCCCGTCCGGATCATTGGCGAAGGCGACCTTGTAGTTGGCGGCCATGCGCAGGGCCTCGGGGTCGTCCGGGTCGATCGCCAGGGCGCGGTCGACCGCTTGCTTCATGCCGTCCCGGTCGCCCAGCACCTGCGCCGCCGTGGCCTCGCTGACGGCGATGTCGAGGTCGCCGGGGAAGCGCCGGCCGCCGGCCTGCAGCGTGGCATAGGCGGCGGGCAGGTCGCCGCGGATCGCCTGCAGCCAGGCCAGCCCGTCGACCGCGATCGGATCGTCGCCGGCCGCCAGCTCGCGCTCCATCGCCGCCGGGTCGCCGGCCTGGCCGGAGGCGCTGCCGGCGAAGAAGCGGCCCAGCCGGGCCAGCAGGCGCTGCCGCCCGCTGCTGCCGGCCTCGGCGGCGGCGAAGGCCCGTGCCGCCTCCTCATCGCGACCGGCCCGGCCGGCCAGGATGCCGTCGAGCAGGTCCGCCCGCGCCGCCTGCGCCGGCGTCAGCCCGGCCGCGCGGGCCTTGGCCAGATCGGCGGCCGCGGCCGCGGGGCCGGCGATGTCGAGATCCGCCTCGGCCAGGGCCAACCAGTCCCCGGCCGAGCGCTGCGCCTCCGGCACGGCGATGACGCGGCGATGCGCCTCGCGCCGGCTGCGCGAGGTGGTGTCCGAGGCGGGAAAAGCGTCGAACACGCTGCCCGGCGCAAGCCAGAACAGCATCTGCTCGCGGTCCTTCGGCGTGGTGACGATGATCTTGGCCGGGGCGCTGCCGACCGCCGCCACCGCCGCCTCGCCGCGGCCGACGCTGACCCGGCCGAACTCGTTGCTCAGCTCGACCACGCCGGACAGCACGACCAGCGTGGTCTTGCCGTCCGGCCCGACCGCCAGCGACCAGTCGGTGCCGCGGATCGCCGCGGTCGCGGCCGGCGTGGTGATCTCGACGCCGCTGCCGCCGGTCACGGTCCGGGCCCACACCGCGCCGGAATCGAGGTCCATCCGCGCCGGCCCGCCGTCGCCGCCGACCTCGCGCACCAGCAGCTGGGAGTTGTTGTGGACGCGGATCTGGGTCTGGTCGGCGAACAGGATCGCCAGCCCGCCCAGCGGCCCGGTGCGCAGCGCGTCGCCGCCCAGCAGCACCTGCTGCACTTCCGCATCCTGCCACAGCTGCGCGGCGGTGAAGCGGATTTCCGACTCCCCGTTGGTCTGGACGATCGAGCCCGCGGCCGTGCCGTCGCGCGGCACCACCGCGGCCTGGGCCGCATCGAAGCTGAAGAGTGGAAGAGCGAGGCTCAGCGAGCCCAACAGGATCCGCCGGAGAACACGGCGGTGCGTCGAACAATCTGCGTCCATCAAATATCCTGAGACAACGGCGACGGTCGGCCCCCCAACCGGCAGACATCAAAACAATAATGCGAAAAATGCCCGCGATCTCCCCTCCAATTGGAGGGTCTGAGAGATATTAACCCGTCATGGCGAGCCCCGAAGGGGTGTGGCCATCCAGCGGCCCAATTCTTGGGAAAGGGAACCACTGGATGGCCACGGTGCTGCGCACCTCGCCATGGCGAAGAAAGGTCGGAGAGACGACCAAAGGCCGCCGGCTCTCATCGCCGCAATTTCTTGCGATCCAGGAACGCCTCGTTGACGCAGTTGCGCAAGGCGCCGCTGCGCAGATAGGCGACGGTGGTCTCGGCCGACAGGTGGCGGGCATCGGCCTGGCTCTCCGGGCTCGACCACGCGGCATGCGGGGTCAGGATCAGCCGGCCGCGCAGCCACTCCGGCTGCTCGTGATACGCCGCCAGCAGCGCCGGCAGCGGGTCGGGCGGCGGCTCCTCCGGCAGCACGTCCAGCGCGGCGCCGGCGATCCGCCCCGCCTGCAGCGCGCCGTGCAGCGCGTCGAGGTCGACGATGGCACCGCGGGCGGTGTTGATCAGCACCGCATGCGGCCGCATCACCGAGAAGGCGGCATCGCCGAACAGCCGGTGGGTCTCCGGCGTCAGCGGCGCGTGGATCGACACGATGTCCGAGGCCAGCAGCAGGTCCGACAGGGTCTCGACCCGGGTGACGTCCAGCGCGATCTCCATCCCGCGCGGGATGTAGGGGTCGTAGGCCAGGACCTCGAGCCCGAAGGCCTTGGCCCGCATCGCCGTGGCGGTGCCGATCCGGCCCAGCCCGACGATGCCGATCCGGGTGCCGCGGATCCGCCGGGTCAGGCGCCCGGCCTCCAGCGTGTAGTTGCCGGCCGGGTCGGCCTGCAGCGCCCGGTCATAGGCCGGGATGCCGCGCAGCAGCGCCAGCATCAGCCCGATGGCGTGATCGGCCACCTCGCTGGTGCCGTAATCCGGCGTGTTGGCCACCGGAATGCCGGCGGCGCCCGCGGCCGCCAGGTCGATATGGTCGAAGCCGACCCCGGCCCGCACGATGATGCGGCAGCGGGGCATCTTGTCGATCACCGACTGGTCGACCTTGAGCTCGTGCCAGGTCAGCAGGGCGTCGGCGCGGGCATAGACCTCGTCCGGGATCTTCTTCCGGTCGCGCTCGCGCCGGATCACGAACTCGACAGCGGCGCCGCCGACCTGCCGTTCGATCACGGCGTCGTCGGCATATTGCGCGTCGGGCGTCAGGATGGTGAAGCGGGGCGCCATCGCGGACCGGCCGGTCAGTGGTCGGCGCGATGCAGGATCGAACCCGCCAGGCCGGTGTCGTAGGCCAGGCCGTCGGCGGTGACGATGGCGGCACCGGGGAAGCCGGAGCGGATCAGCCCCTTGCGCTCGAGCGCCGCGAACACCGCGATGTTGTGCAGCCCGGTCATGTCCCGGCCCATCACCACCGCGTCGCCGACATGGTAATGGTCGCCATGCGGCGGCGGGAAGCTGGAGACCAGCACCGTGCCGTCCTCCTGCTGCGTGGCGAAGCGGGGGGTCTGGGCCATCTGCTGCAGCACCGTCAGGGTCTTCAGCTGCAGCGGGTTGAGGCCGAGGGGATTCGTCTTGGCGGGCATCGGGCGTCGTCGGTTGTGAGACAGGACGGGCCGTCGCGGGCCCGTCACCGAACGGTAGCAGTGCCCGCCGCCGGCCGCCACTGGACGTTAGACCCCGCTGGGGGCGATGCCTTCCCGCATCAGGAGCCGGCGCAGCGGCGCCACCCGCTTCACCGCCTGCAGCGCCAAAGCGCGCAGGGCGAGGGCAGGGGCCGCGTCGGTCAGCAGCGACCGGTTCAGCAGGTCGACCCCGGCGCTGCGGCTGGCGACGTCGCCGCGCCGCTTGGCCTCGTAGCGCGCCATGACCGCCGCGGCGCCCGGATCGGCGCCGGCGCGACTGGCCACGACCTCGGCGATCGCCGCGGCGTCGCGGAAGCCGAGATTGAGGCCCTGGGCGCCGATCGGCGGCAGCGCATGGGCCGCCTCGCCGACCAGCGCGACCCGCGGCACCGCCAGGCGCCGCGCGGCCAGGCCGGACAGCGGGAAGAGCTGGCGCGGACCGTCCAGCGTCACCGCGCCCAGGATCGGCCCGGCCCGTTGCCCGATGGCGCGGGCCAGCGCCGCGTCGTCCAGCGCCGCCAGCGCTGCGGCCTCGGCCGGGCGCGTCACCCAGACCAGGCTCGACCGCCGGTCGCCCAGCGGCACCAGGGTGAAGGGGCCGGCGGCGGTGTGGATCTCGGTCGAGATGTCGTCATGGCCGCGGTCGTGGCGCAGCGTGGTCACCAGCGCCGCCTGGTCGTAGCCCCAGCGCCGCACCCCGATCCCGGCGGCCGCGCGCACGGCGGAGTTGCGTCCGTCGGCCCCGACCACCAGCCGGCCGCGCAGCGTCTCGCCGCCGCCGGTCCGGACCGTCACGCCGCCGATGCCGATGCGGATCTCCGCCGCCGCGTCACTGACCCGGCGCAGGGCCGGCGTGGCGGCGACGGCCCCGGCGAGGGCGGCGACCAGCTCGCGGTTGGCGATGTTGTGGCCGAAGGCATCGAGCCCGATCTCGGCGGCGCGGAACACCACCTCCGGCCCGCTGATCCGGCGGCCGCCATCGTCGATCAGCCGGATCGCCCGCATCGGCGCCGCCACCGGCAGCAACGCCGGCCAGACCCCGGCCCGCTGCAGGATCGCGACCGACCCGGCCAGCAGGCCCGTGGTGCGGTGGTCCTCCGGCGCCGGCGGTGCGACCAGCACGGTGGCGACGCCGCCTTGCGCCAGCAGCAGCGCGGCCAGCAGCCCGGCCGGGCCGCCGCCGACCACGATCGCGTCGGCCTCGGATGTTCTGGTGTTGCGAGTCATGCGCACACCATAGCAGGCATCGCCGCCCTGCGGCCCGCGGCCGAAGCGGCCCTGGCCTTCGGCGCCTCCATGGGCTAGAACCGGGGCCTCCCCAGACCGGTATACGCGGAGCGGCTTCCGATGGCCTCCTACCAGTACGTCTTCGTGATGAAGGACATGACCAAGGCCTATCCGGGCGGCAAGGTCGTGCTGGAGAAGATCTGGCTGTCCTTCCTGCCGGGGGTGAAGATCGGCGTCCTCGGCCCGAACGGCTCGGGCAAGTCGACCCTGATGCGGATCATGGCCGGCATGGACAAGGAGTTCACCGGCGAGGCCTGGGTCGCGCAGGGCGCCACCGTCGGCTACCTGTCGCAGGAGCCGGAGCTGGATCCGGCCAAGACCGTCGCCGAGAACGTCATGGAGGGCCTGGCTCCGATCAAGGCGTTGGTCGACCGTTTCAACGCCGTCAGCGAGGCGATGGGCGAGCCCGACGCCGATTTCGACGCGCTGATCGCCGAGCAGTCCGAGCTGCAGGAGAAGATCGACGCCGCCGATGCCTGGGACCTCGATCGCACCGTCGAGATCGCCATGGACGCGCTGCGCTGCCCGCCTGGCGACAGCCCGGTGACCAACCTGTCCGGCGGCGAGCGGCGCCGCGTGGCGCTGGCCAAGCTGCTGCTGGCCAAGCCGGACCTCCTGCTGCTCGACGAGCCGACCAACCATCTCGACGCCGAATCCGTGGCCTGGCTCGAGCATCATCTCGAGGACTACAAGGGCACCGTGGTCATGGTCACCCATGACCGCTACTTCCTCGACAACGTCACCGGCTGGATCCTCGAGCTCGACCGCGGCCGCGGCATCCCCTACGAGGGCAACTACTCGGCCTATCTCGAGGCCAAGGAGAAGCGCCTGGCCCAGGAGGCCAAGGAGGAGTCGGGCCGGCAGAAGACCCTGGCCAGCGAGCTGGAGTGGATCCGGCAGGGCGCCCGCGGCCGCCAGGCCAAGCAGAAGGCGCGCATCCACGCCTATGAGGAACTGATGGCGCAGAGCCGCGAGCAGGCTCCGGGCCAGGCCCAGATCCTGATCCCGACGCCGGAGCGCCTCGGCGACAACGTGATCGACGCCCAGGGCCTGTCCAAGGGCTTCGGAGACCGGCTGCTGATCGACAACCTGAGCTTCCGCCTGCCGCGCGGCGGCATCGTCGGCGTGATCGGGCCGAACGGCGCCGGCAAGTCGACCCTGTTCAAGATGATCACCGGCCAGGAACAGCCGGACGGCGGCGTGCTCAAGGTCGGCGAAACGGTGAAGCTCGGCTATGTCGACCAGAGCCGCGACGACCTGTCGCCGAACAAGACGGTGTGGGAGGAGATCTCCGGCGGGCTCGACGAGATCGACCTCGGCAAGCGCAAGATGCCCAGCCGCGCCTATGTCGGCGCCTTCAACTTCAAGGGCGGCGACCAGCAGAAGAAGGTCGGCCAGCTCTCGGGCGGCGAGCGCAACCGCGTCCATCTGGCGAAGATGCTGAAGTCCGGCGCCAACGTCCTGCTGCTCGACGAGCCGACCAACGACCTCGACGTCGAGACCCTGCGGGCGCTGGAGGAATCGCTGCTGACCTTCCCGGGCTGCGCCATCGTGATCAGCCACGACCGCTTCTTCCTCGACCGCCTGGCCACCCACATGCTGGCCTTCGAGGGCGACAGCGAGGTGGTGTGGTTCGAGGGCAATTACGAGGACTACGAGAAGGACCGCCACCGCCGCCTGGGCACCGAGGCGGACCAGCCGCACCGTATCAAATACAAGCCGCTGACGCGCTGAGGCGGCCCGTCATCTGAACGATCGTCCTCGTCATGGCGGGGAGGCGAAGCCGTCCGGGGGCCGATGCGGGCCGCCCCGGATGGCTTCGCCGCGTTGGTGATGATCGTGTCCCAGGGGCAATGCCAACGGACGTCCGGGCTAAAGCCTTCGGTCGATCCCCGATGGCCAGATAAGCCCGATCCTCCCTCGGCTGTGGAGTATGCATCACATTTTAGATGATTTTTCTTTTTCTTTTTCTCTATCCCGACTGATCGCCCCCTGACCTTTGGGCGCCTTTTCACATCCTAAAAGGCAAATGGATTACTTCTCCTAATATAAGGCTCCATTGCCGAAAAGCGCAGATCATTAGGTTCGAGCACCTGTCTAAGACTTGGGGCAGACACATCGTTTTCTGCCTTTCTAGAAACGGTGTCGATCATCTTCATTTCGAGAGGGAACGATGGCGAGTTACCCAACAACAGATGACGACGTGATCATCGGGTCAGACGGCTCCGACAATATCGATGCCCTGGCCGGCGACGACAATGTCTCAGGCCTCGACGGGAATGACATCCTGGTCGGTGGTGACGGCGACGACTATCTGTTCGGCAATGGTGGCGATGACACCTTGTACGGCGGGAATAACCAGGACGACCTCGACGGAGGTGACGGGAACGATACGCTCTCTGGCGGCGATGAGACCGACGCGCTCCAGGGAGGCAAAGGTGACGACAGCCTCGACGGCGGCAACGGCGGAGACCTGTTGAATGGCGGCGACGACAATGACCTGCTTTATGGGGGATGGGGCGGGGACACGCTGATCGGTGGCGAAGGCGATGACCAGATCGCGGGTGGCGCCGAAGACGACTTTCTGAGCGGCGACAACGGAGATGACGTCCTCAATGGTGATGACGGCAGCGATCTTCTCGGCGGCCATGCCGGTCGCGACACCCTGTTCGGCGGGACCGGCAACGATCATCTCAGCGGCGGCGCCGATGCCGACCAGTTGAACGGCGGTGCAGGCAACGACCACCTCAAGGGGGAAGACGGCGATGATGTCGCCGATGGCGGCGACGACGATGACGAGATTAGCGGCGGCGACGGCAACGACACGCTCGAAGGTGGCGCCGGCATCGATTGCCTCGTCGGCGGCATTGGCGACGATCATGTCTCCGGCGGCTCCGGAAATGACGACCTGATCGGTGGCGACGGCGACGACTTGCTCGCCGGCGGCGCCGGGGCCGACGTGATCTGTGGCGGGGTCGGCATCGACACCGCGAGCTATGACGCCTCGAAGGACGGGGTCTGGGTCGATCTCAGGTCCGGTGCCGGCACAAGGGGCGATGCCCAGGGCGACAAGCTCACCTCGGTGGAGAACCTGGTCGGCTCGAAGGGCTGGGACATCCTGATCGGCGACGGCAACGCCAACGTCATAGATGGCGGCGCCGGCAACGATACGGTCAACGGCGCCGCGGGTGACGACAAGCTCACCGGCGGTGACGGCAATGACCAGATGAACGGCGGAGCCGGGGCCGACAAGGTCGACGGCGGCGCCGGCATCGACATCGCGGACTACAATGGCAGCGGATCCGGGGTCACGGTCAACCTGGCGACCAACGTCAACACCGGCGGCTATGCCGAGGGCGACATCCTGAGCGGCTTCGAGACCATCCATGGCAGCGCCTCCGGCGACAGCCTGACCGGCGATGGTGCGAACAACACGCTGCGCGGCTTTGACGGCGACGATGTGCTCGATGGCGGCGCCGGCTGGGATACCCTCGAGGGCGGCAATGGCGCCGATCAACTGTTCGGCGGCGCCGGCGGCGACATCCTGCGCGGCGGCGCCGGCCCCGACGACCTCACCGGCGGTGACGGCACCGACATCGCCAGCTATTTCGACAGTACGGTGGGCGTAACGATCAATCTTGAGACCGGGATCAACACCGGCGGCACGGCCCAGGGCGACACGATCGCCAACGACGTCGAGGTGATCAATGGCAGCACGCATCACGACGTCATGGTCGGCAATGCCCTGACCAACGAGCTCGTCGGATTTGGCGGGGATGATGCCCTCAGCGGCGGCGGCGGCAACGACGTTCTCCGGGGAAGCCAGGGCGCCGACACGCTGAATGGCGGCAGCGGCCGGGACTACTTCAGCTACACAGCCGTGTCCGACAGCACGGCCTCGGCCGCCGACACGATCCAGGACTTCCAGCAAGGCTTCGATCTGGTTTCCCTGAAGACGATTGATGCCGACGGCAACTGGGGGAACGGCGACACGGCCTTCATCTTCATCGGCACCAATCCCTTCACCGGCCCCGGCCAGGTCCGCTACCAGATCGACGGCAGCACGACGACGGTCTCTGCCGATGTGAACGGCGACGGCACCGCCGACATGGTCATCCATCTCGACGGCGCGATCACGCTGCAGGCCTCGGACTTCGTGCTGTAACCTTTGCCGGCTCGGGCACCTCGCGCGCCCGAGCCGCTATCCTCGTGGCGGCCAATCCGCGAGGCCGCGCCGGTCTTGCGGCGGCAGGCCGGCAGAAGACCCTGGCCAGCGAGCTGAAGTGGATCCGGGATCGGCCCACCACGCCAATCTGGCAGACCGGGTTGACATGCAAGACCGGTCCGCGGGGATACCCTCGCGGACCGGCCATTGCCGATGTCCTTGCCGTCAGAAGTGATAGGCGAAGCGGGCGCTGGCGGACTGGCTCAGGAACGAGCCGCCGATATCGGCCGTGTATTCGCCCTTCAGCTCGTAGCCTCCGGCCCGGAACAGCTGCACCCCGACATCGATGCGCCGGCCGCGCGCTAAAGCACGAAGTCGCCGGCGATGAGGGCCAGGGTGCCGGTGAGCTGGATGTGGAAGTCGGAAACGCCGTCGCCGTTGACGTCGCCGGCGATGGTGGTGACTCCCGGGCTGGTGTTGGCAGCGCGCAACTGGCCGGCGACGCCGGTGAAGAGGCCCGAGCCGATGAAGGTGAAGGCCTGGTCGCCGGCGACGCCGGTGTTGGCATCGATCGCCGACAGGTCCACCAGGTCGCCCTGGGCGCGGCTGAAGTCAGTGATCCGGTCGGCGGCGGCCCCGACGCCGCTATGGGAGATGTCGGTGAAGACGAAGCGGTCGGCGCCGGCCCCGCCGGTCAGCATGTCCCGGCCGGCCCAGCCGTTCAACGCGTTGGCTGCGGCATCGCCGGTGATCTGGTCGTCCACGGTCGAGCCGGTGGCGTTCTCAATGCTGACGTAGGCGTCGCCCTGGGCATCGCCGCCCGATCCGATGCCGGCCGCGAGGTTGACCGTCACGGCAACCGTGCCGAAGTCGTAGCTGATGGTGTCGATGCCATCGCCGCCGTCGAGCCGGTCCCCCCCCGTTCCGCCGCGAAGCTGGTCGTTGCCGCCCCAGCCGGCCAGGACGTTTGCGCCGGCATCGCCGGTCAGCACATCGTCGCCCTGGTTGCTTCCGGCGAGGTCCTCGATGCCGGCATAGGTGTCGCCCTGGGCGTCGCCGCCCGTCCCGGTGCCGGCGGCCAAGTCGACCGTCACCCCGGTCGCGCTGGTGTAGTAGCCGGCGGTGTCACGGCCGGCGCCGCCGTCGAGCAGATCTGCCCCGGCCCCGCCGCGGAGCGCATCGTCGCCATCACCGCCGTTGAGGGTGTCGGCGCCGCCGCCGCCGTCCAGCGTGTCGTCTCCGCCGTTGCCCGCGAGGGTATTGGCACTGGCATCACCCGTGAGCTGGTCGACGAAAATGGTGCCGGCGGCATTCTCGATGCTGACATAAGTGTCCCCGGCCGCTGCGCCGGACGCGTTCCCGGTGGCCAGGTTGACCCCGACGCCTGAGGCCTCGGCCTGATAAGACGCCCAGTCGGTCCCGATCCCGCCGTCGAGCCGGTCCGCGCCGGCCCCACCGACCAGGATATCGTCGGTGTCGCCGCCGAAGAGCGTGTCGTTGCCGGCGCCGCCATCGACAAAATCGTTGCCGAGGGCACCGTGGATCAGGTTCGCCCCGGCATCGCCGGTCAAGGTGTCGCTGAAGGCGGAACCAAACAGGTTCTCGATGGAGTCGAAGGTATCGCCCACGGCGTCGCCGCCGCTGGTCGCGCCGGTCGCGAGATTGACGCTCACGCCGGCGCCGCTGAGGCTGTAGGTGACCGCATCGGTCCCGTTGCCGCCGACCAGACGGTCCGTGCCCCCGGCCCCCTCGAGGGTGTCGTTGCCGTCGCCGCCGGTCAGCTGGTTCATCGCCGCGTTGCCGGTCAGGATGTCATCGAAGCTGGTGCCGACGACGTTCTCGATGTTGGTCAGCGTGTCGGTCTGGGCCTGACCGCCATTGAGATTGGTCGTCAGATTGACCCCGACGGGGCCGGTCTCCAGATGGTAGTCGGCCGTATCGATATCGTTGCCGCCGTCGAGGGTGTCGGCGCCGGCCCCTCCCAGCAAGGTATCGCTGCCGTCGCCCCCGGTCAGGATGTCATTTCCGGCATTGCCCGAGAGGATGTTGGCGCCGGCATCGCCCGTGAGCATGTCGTCGAAATTGGAGCCGGCGAGGTTCTCGATGCTGGAATAGGTGTCCCCGGCCGCCGCGCCGAACGTGGCCCCGGTGGCCAGATCGACAAGGGCGCCCTGGGTATCGGTCTCATACGACGCCCAGTCGGACCCGGCCCCGCCGAGGAGTCGGTCTGCGCCGGCCTGACCCCGCAGGATGTCGTCGCCGTCACCGCCGTCGAATGTATCGTTACCGGCCCCGCCGCTCAGCAGGTCATTTCCGCCGAAGCCCGCGAAGGTATTGGCGCCAGCATCGCCGGTGAGCTGGTCGTCGAAGTTCGAGCCGCCAAGGTTCTCGATGCTAATATACGTGTCCCCGGCCGCTGCTCCGGAGGCGGCCCCGGTGGCCAGATTGACCACGGCGGCCGTGGTGTCGAGAAGGTAGGACGCCCAGTCGACACCGGCCCCGCCGTTGAGGAAGTCTGCGCCAGCCTCACCATTCAGGACGTCGTTGCCATCGCCGCCGTCGAGCCCGTCGTCGCCGACGCCGCCGCTCAGAACATCCTCGCCGGCATAGCCCGCAAGGGCATTCGCGCCTGCATCACCCGTGATCTGGTCGTTGAAGTTGGAGCCGCCGATATTCTCGATGCTGATATACGTGTCCCCGGCCGCCGCGCCGGACGCGGCCCCGGTGGCGAGATTGACCACGACGGCCTGGGTTTCGCCCTGATAGGTCGCCCAGTCGATCCCGGCCCCGCCATTGAGCTGGTCTGCACCACCCCTGCCATCCAGAATATCGCTGCCGTCGCCCCCCTCCAGAACATTTGCGCCGGCGTCACCGACGATTGTGTCGTTGCCGGCGCCTGTACGCACGTTCTCGATGCTCGACAGCGGTTCGATTCCGCCTGGGAAATCTGCGAAGGTACCCTGGCCGGTGGTCAGATTCACGGTCACCGCGGCGCCGTAGTAGGTGTAGTCCGCCGTGTCGATGCCGGCACCGCCATTGAAGGTGTCCCAGCCCCAGTCGCCGCTCAGAATATCGTCGCCGTCGCCGCCGTTGAGGACGTCTTGGCCGTCCCCGGCGAGGAGGATGTCGTTGCCGGCACCGCCGTTGAGGGTATCGTTGCCGGCGCCGCCCTCCAACAGGTTCGCGCCGCCGTCACCGATGACCGTGTCGTTGCCGGCGCCCGTGCGCACGTTCTCGATGCTCGACAGCGCTTCATACTGGTCGGGCGGATACCCTGTGAAGGTGCCCCGGCCGGTTGCGAGATCCACGGTCGCTCCCAAGGCGTAGAAGGTATAGTCCGCCGTGTCGGTGCCGGCGCCGCCATTGAAGGTGTCCCAGTCCCAGCCGCCGCTCAGGATATCGTCGCCGTCGCCGCCGTTGAGGATGTCGTTACCTCCCCCGCCGTCCACGATGTCGTTGCCCGCGACACCGTTGATCATATCGGCGTCGCCGGTGCCTGCGAGGTTGTCGCCGCCTGCCGTACCGTTGATGATTGCCATCGCCCTTCCCCTTATTTATGTCTGCGGTGCCGCATCGGCGGCGCGGTGGTTACAATTGCGGGCTGTCTCGCCCCGGTGGTCCGGGCGGCCGGATGTTGCTTCGAGGAGACATGAAGACGCCGGGACCGCGTTAGGATCGGCAGGACCGCGCTCGGACACCTCTCTCCCGGCCGCGGCCGTGCACCGGCTGTGCGCTTGGCTGCAAGAGCTCGCAATGCAGATCGATGAAGTCGGCCAATTACATCGGATCGATTAGATGATGTGTATGGAGATATTCTTTCCTGGAAACAGGTATGTGATTCCTATCACAGAGTCTGATTGAGTCAATCGCCTGATTTATGTCAACTTTATAGGATTTAGTTTAAAATTCAGGTTTTTCCGACAAATGGTCGGCGATGTCCGGCAAAGGGATCGGCTGCAGTTCAAGCCACCGGCCATGAGCTTCCCGGGAGCCCGGCGCGATGGCCGCTTTCACCCCTTGCGGGCCGGGCGCCGGTGGTTAAGGTGCTGTCCGGATTTTTCCTCTGGATCGATGCGGAGGGAGAGGATCTCCTGTCCGCCTGCGCCGAACCGGAGGAATGCAGGCATGGGTGATTTCGCCGAGATCGTCGCGCTGGCGGCCGAGCGTCGCGGCGGCATGGACGTGCTCGAACGCGCCCTCGCCGAGACGAAATCGAGGACGCCTGCCGAGATCGCCGCCACGCCGGACGACCGCATCCTGGCGGAGATGACCCGGCGCATCTTCAACGCCGGCTTCGCCTCCAAGGTGATCACCGCGAAATGGGCCGGCTTCGAGGCCGCCTTCGACGGCTTCGATCCCCACCGCTGCGCCGCGCTGTCGGAGGAGCGGTTCGACGCGCTGCTGCAGGACAGCCGCATCGTCCGGCACGGCGCCAAGATTCAGTCGGTCATGGCCAATGCCCAATTCCTGCTGGACCTGGCGGCCGAGCATGGCAGCGCCGCGAAGTTCCTCGCCGATTGGCCGGATGCCGACTATGTCGGCCTGCTGGAGGTCCTGAAGAAGCGCGGCAACCGCCTGGGCGGCGACACCGGCATGCGCTTCCTGCGGGCGATCGGCAAGCCGGCCTTCATCCCGACCGGCGACGTCGTGGCCGCCCTGATCCGCGAAGGCGTCCTGGCCAAGGCGCCGGGCGGCAAGGGCGACTTCAAGGCGATGCAGCAGGCCTTCAACCGCTGGTCGGCGGATTCGGGCCGCGACCTGACCGAGATCAGCCGCATCCTCGCCATGAGCATCGGCGACGTCGGCCACGGCCGCCGATAGGACCGCGGGCCGCCCGGCTCATGGAGCGAAGCGGGTGAAGACGTAATCGTGGTCCTTCACCCGGGCCTCGTGGCAGGCGAAGCAGGTCTCGTGCTGGGCCTGGTCGACCGGCTTGCCGTCGATGAAGCGGCCGAAGCCCCAGCCGCCGGTGTCGGCGTAGCGCTTCGAATCCTTGACCATGACCTGCACCGTCGTCGCCGCGCCGGGGACATAGGCCGGCTCGAACTCGGTGGACTGGACATGCTTCCAGGCCAGCTTGACCAGGATGGTGCCGTCGGGGAAGGGCAGGGTGCCGTCCTGATAGGCCTTGATCGCCGTCGGGTTGCCGACCACGACGCGCAGCTCGTTCAGGGGATCGGTCTCATGCGCCGGCGCGATGAACGGCCATTGCCGGTAGCCCTCGGGGATGGTGACCCCGTAGATCGGCGAGGCGTTGTCGGGGCTGCCCTCCGGGGCGGCCAGCGCGACCGCGGCGACGACAGAGGACGCCAGGGCCGCCCCGAACAGGGCGAGACGGGCGGGTTTCATCAAAGGATCTCCCTGCTGGATGGCCGGCGAAGAATCGCCACGGCCATCCAAGCAGGGATCGCGCAGAACCGCCCGTTAGGAGTTGTGAGCGGCCGCTCAGTTCAGCGGGATCGAGAGGTTCAGCGTCAGGGTCTCGACGCCCGGGTTCACATCGCCGATGCCGGCATTGGAGATGTGATGGAAGGCGGCGCCGATCCGCATCCGGTTGTCGAACTCCCAGGCCGCTTCGATGCCGGTGCGGAATTCGACGGTCGAGCCCATGTCCCGGCCATCGCCGTTGAAATAGGCGCCGACCGCGGCGTTCGGCGAAAGGATGAAGTGCTCGCCGAAGCGGACGTCGAGCATGCCGCCGCCATAGAAGTAGGTGGCCGACTCGGTGTTGGCTTCGATGCCGATGAAGGGCCGGATGCGTAGGAACTCCTGGTTGAAGCGCAGCTCCACCCGGCCGATGCCGGCGCCGCCCTTGTCGCGGTCCTCGTGGCCCGGTTCGCCCTTGTCGTTCAGGATGTTGTAGTAGCCCGCCCCGAGCGTCAGCGACAGCGGCAGGTCGGTGGCGCCGTTACCGACGCGGATGTCGCCGATGTCCGAACTCTCGCCGAGGATGCCGGCGGCGAGGATCGCGGCCGAGCCGATGCCGATCCAGATGGGCACGTTGGCGGCCTGCGCCGTCTGCACGGATCCGAGCATGACGGCAGCCACCGCGACGCCGGTCAGGAGCTTCTTCATTCTGCACCCTTCATTCCTGCCGGGGCCGCGGCCCCGGGGTCCGGGATGATTACGGGCGTGCGAAACCCGACGCAACGCTTTTCCGCCGGCTCACCGACCTGCGGCCGTGGTGTCCGGGCCGCTGTCGCCGCGCTGGTCGAGGCGCAGCTCGATGCGGCGGTTGCGGCGATAGGCGTCGGGCGTGTTGCCCGGGTCGAGCGGCTGCCACTCGCCGAATCCCGCGGCCGCCATGCGCTGTGGCGGGATGCCCTGGGTCGCCAGGAAGTTCAGCACCGACAGCGCCCGGGCGCTCGAGAGCTGCCAGTTGGTGGGGAACGGGCCGCCGGTGATCGGCTGCCGGTCGGTGTGGCCGTCGATGCGCAGCAGCCAGTCGACATCGGGCGGGAACTGGGCCGCGATTCGCTTCAGCGTCGTGGCGAAGGCGGCCAGCTGCTCCTCGCCGCCCGGCTGCAGCTCGGCCGAGCCGACCGGGAACAGCACCTCCGACTGGAACACGAAGCGGTCGCCGACGACGCGGACGTCCTGCCGGTCGCCGAGCACGTCGCGGAGCTTGCCGAAGAAGGCGGAGCGCGAACGGCTGAGCTCGTCGACCCGTCGCACCAGCGCCTGGTTGAGCCGCGAGGTCAGATTGGCGATCTCGACATCCTTGTCGCTGACCGTCTTCTCCGAATCGCGCAGCGTGGTCTCGATCTCGAACAGCTGCTGGCGCAGCGCCGCCGCCTCGGCCGCCAGCCGCTCGCCGCGGCCGTGCTCGCTCTCGCTGGTCGATTTCTCGGTCGCCAGCGCCGCGGTGGCGCGGTCGAGCGTGCCGCTGAGCTCGGCGATGCGGGCATCGAGCTGCGCGACCTGGGCGGTCAGGGTCTGCACGTCCTTCTGCGAGGCGGCGACCTGGGACTCCAGCGCCTGGGCGCGCTCCTGCCCGGCCTTGACATCCTGCTGGGCCCGGTCCCGCTCGGACTGGGTGCGGCCCAGCTCCGTGCGGGTGCGATCCAGCTCGGTGCCGAGATCCGAGGCCTCCTTGCGGCTCGCCTCCAGCGCGGCCGAGAGCTGGCCTGCGGTCAGGTCGCGGTCCTGGGTGCCGGTGCGCAGCGTCGCCAGGTCGGATTGCAGCTGGGCCAGCTCGCGCCGCTGCCGCTCGATCGTCGCCTGGTTGTCCTGGATCACCCGCGCCGCCTCCTGCAGCTGGGCGTCGCGGTCGGTGGTGCTGCCGGTCAGGGTCTCGACCTGGGCGAGGGCGGTGCGCAACTGCCGGTCGATGGCGTCGCGGTCCTGCTGCACGGCGGCGAGGCGGTTGCCGAGATCGGTGCGCTCGCGGGCGCTGCCGTCGAGGTCGGCGGACAGGCGGTCGATCCGGGTCTTGAGGTCGCGCCCGCTGTCCTGCTCCAGCGCCAGCCGGTCGGTCAGCTCGGAGACCTGGCGGTTCAGCCGGCCCACGGTCTCGTCGCGGCCGCTGACCACGGTCGACAGGTAGAATTGCGAGGCCAGGAACACCATCAGCAGGAAGATGACGACCATCAGCAGGGACGATAGCGCGTCGACCCAGCCAGGCCAGACATCGACCTGGCGCCGCTCGTTGAAGGAGAACCGGCCGCGCATCGCCATCGTCCGTCAGCGCCCCTCGGTGCCTTCGGCCAGGGCGGCGATGGTGCGGGCCAGGAGCTTGATCTCGCCCCGGATCTCGCCGGACAGCTGAATCCGGCCGGTCGACATCTCCTCGATCATCCGGCGCACCGTGGTGTCCAGGCTGCGGATGTGCTGGCGGGTCGGCTCGTCGATGCCGAAGCGGTCGGATTCGAGCGCGGTGGCGAGGCGGCCCAGCACCGCGGCGGTCGCCGCCTGGCCCTCGGCCAGCCGGGCCATCAGCGCCTGCTGGTTCTGCAGATGGTCGTCGATCGTCGTCAGCTGGGTGGCGACGGCGCCGAGCGTGCCACCCTGGCCGCGGCGCTCGTCCTCCGCCTGCACGGTCAGGCGGCGCAGCGCGTCGAGATTCTCCGCGGTCTGCGCCACCACCGATTCGATATAGGCCGGGAACACCGGCTCACCGGCCTCGATCTCGTAGCCGTCCTGCTGCGGGCCGGCGGAGAGGCGGGTGTTGGCCGACAGCCAGTCCTCGAGCTCGTTGTAGAAGCGGTTCTGCGCCTGGCTCGCCTGCAGCTCGAGGAAGCCCAGGGCCAGCGAGCCGGCGAGGCCGAACAGCGAGGCGCTGAAGGCCGTGCCCATGCCCGTCAGCGGCGCCTCCAGCCCGTGCTTCAGCGTGGCGAAGGCGGCGCTGGGATCGGCGGCCTCCATGTCCAGCCCGGCGATCACGCCGCTGGCCGAACGCACCGTCTCCAAGAGGCCCCAAAAGGTGCCGAGCAGGCCGAGGAAGATCAGCAGGCCGATCAGGTAGCGCGAGATCTCGCGGCTTTCGCTGAGCCGGGCGCCGATGGCGTCGAGCAGGGAGCGCAAGGCCATCGGCGACAGGTTGAGCTCGCCCTGCTGCTCGGCGATCACCCGGGCGATCGGGGCCAGCAGGCGCGGCTGCACCGGCGCGATGCGGCCGCCCGAGGCCCGCTGCGCCAGATGCGCCTCGATCCAGCGGATGTCGGGCTCGAGGTTCAAGACCGCCCGGAAGCAGAAGACGATGCCGAACAGGGTGGCGGCCAGGATCACGCCGTTCAGCGCGGGATTGGCCATGAAGGCCGAGGACACGCCCGGCCCCAGCACGGCGGCGACGATGGCGACGATGATGACGAAGGCCGTCATCCGGACCAGGTACCGCCGCGGGCTGGACATCGCCGGGCGTATCGAGGTCGGGCGGGCTGCCAGGGCGGTGATCGACATCAGGGGGCTCTCTACTGGATCCGGAGGTCGACGCGATCCGCGGGCTGGTCCGGCGGCGAGGTGTTGCCGAGCGCACGCAGGGCGATGCGCTTGCTGTCGATGCCACGGTCGATCAGGAAGGAGCGGATGTTGAGCGCCCGGCTGAGCGAGAGGCGGCGGGCATTGGCCGGGTCCGGCTTGGCCCCGGCATAGGCCCGGATCTCGATCTGGCTCGTGCCGTCGGCGGCCAGCTTCTCGACCAGGCCGGACAGCAGGTCGCCGGCCTCGGTGCCGATCTCCTCGGTGCCGGGACTGAAGCGGATGCGGAAACCGTCGCCGACGATCAGGCCGACCATGTCGCCCGGGGCCATCCCCGGCACGGCCTTGGCCTTGACGTTCGGGTCGGCGAAGCCGGCGCCCCTGACCACCACGTCGGCGTCATAGGCCGGCGCCGGTTCGTCGACCAGGCCGGGCAGGGACGGGATGGCCGGTTGGTCCGGCTCCAGGAACGGGATCGGGCCAGTCACCGGCCCGGCCGAGGTCGGCACCGGCAGCGGCGCCGAGGGCGCGGTCTCGCCGCGGGTCAGGATGCGGGTGTCGAGCGGCAGGTCGCCCGCTGCCGGATCCTCGGCCATGGCCGCCGCCGCGCCCAGGATCAGGGCAGCGGGTAGAACCAGGACCGCCAGGCGGGCCCACCCCCGCTGGCTGGTCTGCTGACGATGGACCAAGCCGAACCTCACAACGCTACGGACCATGGATCATACACCCGCATGCAACGGGGCGGACCATAGCCTAGCGGAGGAGGGCGAAACAATCGCCAAGCGGCGAAGGTTGGACCGCCCTTAGCACAAAGGCAGACTAGGACGCGGCCGCGGCCTTCGGCGCCCGCGGGGCGCGGGCCTTGGCCATCGCCATGGCCAGGGTCTTGTGGATCAGCGCGTTACCGGCCACCACCGTGTCCGCGGTCAGGGCCGGGCCCTTGCCGTCGATATCGGTGACGAAGCCGCCCGCCTCCTGCACCATGACGATGCCGGCGGCGATGTCCCACGGGTTCAGCCCGGCCTCCCAGAAGCCGTCGAAGCGGCCGGCGGCGACATAGGCGAGATCGAGCGACGCCGCGCCCATGCGGCGGATGCCGGCGACATGCGGCATGATCATCGCCAGCTCGCGCTGATAGGCGACGCTGTCGCCGCGGCCCATGAACGGCATGCCGGTGCCGATCAGCGCATCCGGCAGGTTCTTGCGGCTGGAGACGCGCATGCGCCGGTCGTTGAGGAAGGCGCCGGCGCCCTTCTCGGCCCAGTACAGCTCGTCGGACACCGGGTTGTAGATCACTCCGGCCACCGGCACGCCTTCCTGCTCCAGCGCGATCGAGATCGCGAAATGCGGGATGCCGTGCAGGAAGTTGGTGGTGCCGTCGAGCGGGTCGACGACCCAGCGCCGGTCCTTGTCCTCGCCCTCGATCACGCCGCCTTCTTCCATCAGCCAGCCGAAGCGCGGGCGGGCGCGGGTCAGCTCCTCGCGCAGGGTCGCCTCGGCCTTGAGGTCCGCGGCCGACACGAAGTCGGCGGGGCCCTTGCGGCTGACCTGCAGGTTTTCAACCTCGCCGAAATCGCGGACGAGGCCGCGCCCGGCCTTCTGGGCCGCGCGGATCATGACGGTGATGAGGGGGGAACGTCCGGCCATAAGAGGAGATCAGTCCTTCGCGCGCTCGAGATAGGTGCCGTCGGCCGTGTTGATGACGATCCGGGTGCCCGAGGCGATGTGCGGCGGCACCATCACGCGGACGCCGTTCTCCAGCACCGCCGGCTTGTAGGAGGAGGAGGCGGTCTGCCCCTTCACCACCGGATCGGCCTCGGCGATCGTCATGGTGACGGTCTGCGGCAGCTCGAGCGACAGCGGCGCGCCCTCATACATCGTCACGGTGCAGACCATGCCTTCCTGCAGGAAGCGCGCCGGCTCGCCGACCACGTCGACCGGCACCTGGGTCTGCTCGAAGCTCTCATTGTCCATGAAGGTGAAGTGGTCGCCTTCCTGGTACAGGAACTGCATCTCGTGCTCGTCCAGCCGGGCCCGCTCGACCGTCTCCTGGGTGCGGAACCGCTGCTGCGTCTTGGTGCCGGTGCGGGCGTCGCGCATCTCGACCTGGATGACGGCGTTGCCCTTGCCCGGCTGAATGATCTCGATCTTGGTCACCAGCATTAGCTTGCCCTCGTATTCGAGGACGTTGCCGGGCCGGATCGTGATGGCATTGACCTTCATGGCGGATCTTCTGCAGATAAATGCGTTTCGCGCCCCACTGGCGCGCCGGGGCGGCACGACAGGGCGGCGCGATGGGCGCGGACCCTAGCAGCAAGTCCCGCCAAGGGCAACGTCGAGTCGGCGCCGCCATGGCAACGCTGCACCGCGCGCCGCGACCTGCTATCGAAGCAGCATGACAGGATCGGATCGGACCATGACGACGGAACCGGGCATTCGGGGCTTGCGCAGCCGCTGGTGGCAGAGCGGCGTCTATGCCCGCAAGCGGCCCTTCCTGGAGGCGCGGGCGCGGATCACCGCCGCCGTGCGGCAGGTCTTCGCCGAGCGCGGCTTCCTCGAGGTCGACACCCCGGCGCTGCAGGTCTCGCCCGGGCTGGAGCCGCATCTGGTCGCCTTCTCGACCGAGCTGCGCGGGCCGCATCCGGACGACGCCCAGCGCCTGTACCTGCACACCAGCCCCGAATTCGCGATGAAGAAGCTGCTCGCGGCCGGGCTGGAGCGGATCTTCCAGCTGAGCCACGTGTTCCGCAACGCCGAGCGCTCCGCCACGCACCACCCGGAATTCTCGATGATCGAGTGGTACCGGGCGGGGGAAGGCTACCGGGTGCTGATCGACGATTGCCGAGCCCTGTTCCGGGCGGCGGCGCGGGCGGCGGGACGCGACCGGCTGAGCTGGCGCGGGCAGGAGTGCGACCCCTTTGCCGAATGGCGGGTGCTGACGGTGCAGCAGGCGTTCCAGGAGTTCACCGGCATCGACCTGCTGGCGACGGCGCCGGACCCGCTGAACCCGGATCTGACCCTGCTGAACGCGGCGACCACCGCGATCGGCATCCCGGCGCGCGACGGCGACCGCTGGGACGACCTGTTCTTCCGCGTGTTCCTGGAGCGGATCGAGCCCCGGCTCGGCCTCGGCAGCCCCTGCGTGCTGACCGACTATCCGCTGTCGATGGCGGCGCTGTCGCGGCCGAATCCGGACGACCCGCGCACCGCCGAGCGATTCGAGCTCTATGTCGCCGGGCTGGAGCTGGCGAACGCCTTCGGCGAGCTGACCGATGCGTCGGCGCAGCAGGCGCGGTTCGAGGCCGATATGGACCTGAAGCAGCAGCTCTACGGCGTGCGCTACCCGATCGACGAGGACTTCCTGGCCGCGCTCGACCCCGACCGCGGCGGCGGCCTTCCCGATTGCAGCGGGATCGCGCTAGGGTTCGATCGCCTGGTGATGCTCGCGACCGGGGCTGACCACATCGACGACGTGCTCTGGGCGCCCGTCATCGGAACGATGGTCGCGCGCTGAGCGTTTCGGCCGGGCTATACGAGGGGCCGTTCCGTCGATCCGGAGTTCTTGATGATCCTGCATCCCGACTGCGAGGCGTATCTGGAGGCGGTGGAGCGGTGGCGGGAGAAGACGAGCATCCAGTCCTGGGCCGATATCGGGGCGGACCGGGCCCGGGCCGTGTTCAGCGAGCTGAAGCTGTCGCGGATGCCGAAGCTGCCGGAGATGGACCTCGTCGAAGACTATGAGATCGAGGGCCGCGCCGGCCCCCGCCGGCTGCGCATCCTGCGGCCGCGGGGGGCGGGGACGCGCCCGCTGCCGGTGGCGCTCTATTTCCACGGCGGCGGCTACGTCCTCGGCGGCATCGAGGAGAGCGAGGACGAGGCCCGGCGCATCGCGGCCAACACCCCGGCGCTGGTGATCTCGGCCAGCTATCGCCTCGGCCCCGACCATCCGTTCCCGGCGGCGATCGACGACGCCTATGACGCGCTGCTCTGGGCCGCGCACCATGCCGCGAGCTTCGGCGGCGACCCGCGCCGGCTGATGGTCGGCGGCACCAGCTCCGGCGCCGGCCTCGCCGCCGCGATCAGCCGGCTGGCGGCGACCGAGAACGGGCCGCGCATCGCCCTGACCTATCTGCTGTGCCCCTGGCTCGACATGACGATGAGCCAGCATTCGGTGTTGGACTACGGCGAGGGCTATGGCCAGGATCGGGTCGACCTCGAATGGTTCCGGCAATGCTATCTCGGGCCGGACGAGGCGCCGGACCACCCGCTGGCCTCGCCGATCCTGCACCCGATTCCGCCGCGGCTGCCGAAGACCTTCGTGCTGGCGGCGGAATGCGACCCGCTGCGCGACGAGGCGCGTGTCTATGCCCGGATGCTGAAGGAGGCCAAGGTCCCGGTCACCTATGTCATGGCGCCCGGCATGATCCACGCCTTCAACGCCCTGATCCACCTGATCCCCGGCGGCCTGCCGCAGATCGCCGCGATCGACGAGGCGCTCAGGGGCGTGTGAGGGCGGCATCTACGATTAGGTCTGCCCTTTCCTGTCATTGCCGGGCTTGACCCGGCAATCCAGAAGATGTCGACAGTCTCTGGATGCCTGGGTCAAGCCCGGGCATGACAAAATCGTTTTTGGTCAGAGCGGTTACATGCCGGCCTTAAAGCGATAGCTCAGGTCACCCGAAATCCTGCTCGACCCTGAACCGGGTCCCGACCACGGCGGCGATGCGGATGCGGGTGCCGGCGGGCAGGTCCGGGCCTTCCACGCCCCAGGTCGCGTCCGCGATCCGGATGCGGCCGACGCCGTTGACGATCGGCTCGGTCAGCGTCACCACCCGGCCGACATACTGCTCGCCGCGGCGGTTCAGCGTCGGCTGGTCGCTGGCCTCGGTGTGCGGCTTCAGCCAGACGCGCCAGGCCACGACGCTGACCACCGACAGCACGGCGAAGATCAGCACCTGGGTTTCCCAGCCGATCGCAGGGACCAGCCAGGACAGCAGGCCGACGATGCCGGCGGCGATGGCGAGCCACAGGAAGAAGGTGGCGGGCGCCATCACCTCGAGGATCAGCAGCACCACGCCGGCGATCCACCACCACCAGAATTCCGGACCTTGGACGATCATGCCTTCGGCCCCCACGGCCCGCCCTCGGGCGCCGGCGCGGCAGGATCGGCAGGCGGCCGCCGGGACGCCGGCGGCGGGTTTCCGTCACGGCCGAAAGCTTCCCGTGCGATCTCGGCGATGCCGCCGATGGCGCCGATCACATTGGCGGCCTCGAGCGGCATGAACAGCACCTTCTGGTTCGGCGCGCTGGCGATCGCCTTCAGCGAATCGACATATTTGGTGGCGACGAAGTAGTTGATCGCCTGGACGCTGCCGGCGGCGATCGCTTCGCTGACCGCGGTGGTCGCCTTGGCCTCGGCCTCGGCCGAGCGCTCGCGCGCCTCGGCGTCGCGGAACGCCGCCTCGCGCCGGCCCTCGGCCTCCAGGATCGCCGCCTGCTTCAGGCCCTCGGCGCGCAGGATCTGCGCCTGCCGCGTGCCCTCGGCCTCGAGGATGGTGGCGCGGCGGTCGCGCTCGGCCTTCATCTGCCGGCCCATGCTCTCGACCAGGTCGCGCGGCGGGGTGATGTCGCGGATCTCGATGCGGGTGACCTTGACGCCCCAGGGCTCGGTGGCGTCGTCGACCACCTTCATCAGCTTGACGTTGATCTGGTCGCGGTTGGACAGCAGCTCGTCCAGGTCCATCGAGCCCATGACCGTGCGGATGTTGGTCATGGTCAGGTTGATGATCGCGGTTTCGAGGCTGCCGACCTCATAGGCGGCCTTGGCCGCGTCCAGCACCTGGTAGAAGATCACGCCGTCGACCGTCACCATGGCGTTGTCGCGGGTGATGATCTCCTGCTGCGGCACCTCCAGCACCGTCTCCATCATCGACAGCTTGGCGCCGATCTGGTCGACGAAGGGGACGATCAGGTTCAGGCCGGGACGCAGGGTGCGGGTGTAGCGGCCGAACCGCTCCACTGTCCATTCGCGGCCCTGGGGCACTGACTTGACGCCCATGAAGATGACGACGATCGCCAGAACCAGGATGGCCAGGACGATGATCGCGAAGGGCGAGATCGGCATGATAAAATTCCGCTCCTCTTGGCGCGGCCGCAGTGTGCCATAGCGGCCACAGGGCCGGCCGGATTATTTCACCGGAACTTTGTGGCGGAATCGCAGCGGGCGGGGCGGAGCGGGGCAGGCGACCATGGATCGCCGGCCGGGCGGATCAGGGCTCGAACTGCTCCTTGAGGATCCGTTCCTCCAGCGTCTTGCCGGGATCGAACAGCAGGTGCAGCGACACCGAGCGGTCCTCGGCGATCTCGACCCGCGCCACGTCGCGCACTTCGGTCGAATCGGCGACGGCGCTGACCGGGCGCTTCGCCAGCTCCAGCATGTCGAGCACGATCTTCGCGCGATGCGGCAGCAGGGCGCCGCGCCAGCGCCGCGGCCGGAAGGCGCTGATCGGCGTCAGCGCCAGGATGCCGGCGCCGAGCGGGATGATCGGCCCATGCGCCGACAGGTTGTAGGCAGTGCTGCCGGCCGGGGTCGACACGATCGCCCCGTCGCAGATCAGCTCCGGCATGCGCACGATGCCGTCGACCGTGATTCGCAGCTTCGCCGTCTGCCGCGTCTGGCGCAGCACCGAGACTTCGTTGATGCCCAGCGCCTCGCGCACCGCGCCGTCGACCGTGGTCGCCCGCATCCGCAGCGGGTGCAGGATCACGGTGCGTGCCGCCGCCACCCGGCTGACCAGGTCCTCCTCCTGGAAATCATTCAGCAGGAAGCCGACCGAGCCGCAGTTCATGCCGTAGATCGGCCGGCGCCGGTCGACGCAGCGGTGCAGCGTCTCCAGCAGGAAGCCGTCGCCGCCCAGCGCGACGATGACGTCCGCCGAGTCCGGGGGATGCTGACCCCAGCGGGCGACGAGCCGGGCCTGGGCCGCCAGGGCCTCGGCGGAGTCGGCGGCGAGGATCGCCATGCGCGGCGGAGCCGGATCGGGGGAAACGAGGGTCATGGCCGGTGACTGTAGTCGAAGTGGAGCCGCGGTCCACCCCGGCCGTGAGGCAGTGTGAATGGGCCGTTCACGGTCGTTTCACGGAGGATGGGGGAGAGTAGCCGGGTCATCAACGGGGAATGCCGCAGTGGGAGGGCAGGTGGATGATGATTCCGGCTTTGGTGGGAGTGTTCGCGACGATCGCCGTGCTGCTGTCGCGGTGCGGCCTGAGCTTCGCTGTGGTGACCGCCGGCACGGCGCTGTCGGGGACCATCCTGATGCTGACGCTGTGACCGGCGGGACTATCCCCCGGTCACGCTCATGTGCCGCGCCACGGCGGGCTGCGTGTGGCGGCGGTCGATGAAGAAGTCGTGTCCCTTCGGCTTGCGCAGGATGGCCTCGCGAATCGCGGCCTCCAGCGCCGCATCGGTCGGGTCGGCGCGCAGCGGCGCCCGCAGATCGGCGGCGTCGTCCTGGCCGAGGCACATATAGAGGGTGCCGGTGCAGGTCAGCCGGACCCGGTTGCAGCTCTCGCAGAAATTATGGGTGAGCGGGGTGATGAAGCCGAGCCGCCCGCCCGTCTCCTCCACCCGGACATAGCGCGCCGGCCCGCCGGTGCGATAGTCGGTCTCGGTCAGGGTCCAGCGCCGGGCGAGATCCGCCCGCACCTGCGACAGCGGCAGATACTGGTCCAGCCGGTCCTCGCCGCCGATATCGCCCATCGGCATCACTTCGATCAGCGTCAGGTCGTGGCCGTTCTCGCCGCACCAGCGGATCAGCGAATCGAATTCGTCGTCGTTGACGCCCTTCAGCGCCACCGCGTTGATCTTGACCTTGATGCCGGCCGCCTTGGCCGCGGCGATGCCCTCCATCACCTTGTCGAACTTGCCCCAGCGGGTGATGGCGAGGAACTTGGCCGGATCCAGCGTGTCGAGGCTGACATTGATCCGGCGGATGCCGCAGGCGGCCAGGTCCTCGGCATGGCGCGCGAGCTGGCTGCCATTGGTGGTCAGCGTCAACTCCTCCAGCGCGCCGGTGCCGAGATGCCGCGACAGGCTGCGGATCAGCGTCATCACGTCGCGCCGGACCAGGGGCTCGCCGCCGGTCAGGCGCAGCTTGCCGACGCCGAAGCGGATGAAGCTGCTGCACAGCCGGTCCAGCTCCTCCAGCGTCAGCAGGTCCGCCTTCGGCAGGAAGGTCATCTCCTCCGCCATGCAGTAGACACAGCGGAAGTCGCAGCGATCGGTCACCGACACGCGGAGATAGCGGATGGCGCGGCCGAACGGGTCCACCAGCGGGGCGCTGGAGGAGGGTGACGGATCAATCTCGGGCGTCGGCGTCTGGAGCGTCATATACAGCAATATAGGACGCCCCCCCGGCGAACGCGATAGGCCGTTCTCCACCGAACGCGTATGATTTTCCGCAATGTGAGAAGACAGCGGGGACCGATGATCCGCAGATTGGTGGGTGTGGCGCTGCTGCTGATGGGCGCGTTCCTGGCGTTCGGCGCCGGCAAGGCCGCCTGGGACCGCGAGCAGTGGCGCGAGGACGCGGTGGAGGTCCAGGGCCTGGTTGTGCCGCCCGGGGCCGGGGACCGGTCGTCGCCGGCGCTGGCCGGGGCGCGGACGGTGGTGCGCCTGGGCACGCTGCGCGCCGTCTACGCCGCCGTCGACACCGGCCTGGCGACGGCGCCGCAACCCGGCGAGCGGGTGGCGGTGCTGATCGACCCCGACCAGCAGGACCGGGCCGTGCTGGACCACCCGCTGGCGATCTGGGACGACCAGCTGATCGCCGGCGGCATCGGCTTGATCCTGGCCCTCGTCGGCCTGGTCTGGATGCGCTCCCGGTCGCGCCGGCCGGCCGTGGCGGGCACTGCCGCGACGGCGATCACGGCGGCGCTGCGCCAGGTGGCGGCGCGGCGGACGGAAGCCAGGCCTGCGCCGCAGCAACCGCCGCAGCAACAGGCCGCCGCGTCGTTCCGGGTCGCGCGCCCGGTCGCCGCAGGGGCGGTGGTCCAGCGCATGCGCGACAGCCCGGTCACCGTGCAGCGGGCCGGCGAGCCGGCCGTGAGCCGCATCGTCGAGCGGCCGAGCGGCGCCGTCCCGATCCTGATCTTCGTCGTCGTGATGCTGGCGCTGGCGGTCTATCTGGTCGCCGGGGCATGAGCCCATACGGCGTGATCCTGGCCGGCGGCCTGGCCCGGCGCATGGGCGGCGGCGACAAGGCGCTGCGGCCGCTGGCCGGCGTCACGCTGCTCGACCGGGTGATCGCCCGGGCGGCGCCGCAGGTGGCGGCGCTGTGCCTCAACGCCAATGGCGACTCGTCCCGCTTCGCCCGCTGGGGCCTGCCGGTGGTGCCGGACGATTTGCCCGGCGCGCCGGGGCCGCTGGCCGGCATCCTGGCGGCGCTGGACTGGGTCGCGGCAACCCGGCCGGAGATCGATCTGGTGGCGAGCTTTCCCTGCGATGCGCCCTTCATCCCCCGCGACCTGGTGGCGCGGCTGGCGGCGGCACGGCGCGACGAAAGGGCGGAGATCGCCGTCGCCGCCTCGGGCGGCCGGACCCATCCGGTGGTGGCGCTGTGGCCGGTGGCGCTGCGCGGCGACCTGCGGCGGGCCCTGGTCGAGGAGGAGATCCGCAAGGTCGAGCGCTGGATGGCGCGTCATCCGACCGCGGTGGTCGAGTTCGCCAGCGACCTGGTCGATCCCTTCCTCAACGGCAACACGCCGGAGGACCTGGCGGAGGCGGAGCGGCTGCTGGCGCGGCATCCCGAGCTGGCATGACGGCCGAGCCGGTCTGCGCCGGCGACGCGCCGATCCCGGTCGAGCTGGCCGAAGGCCAGGCGGTGCGCTGGTGCGCCTGCGGCCGCAGCGCCGCCCAGCCCTTCTGCGACGGATCGCACCGGGACTGCGGCCTCGGCCCGGTCGCCTTCGTGGCGCCCCGGGCCAAGACCTATTTCTTCTGCACCTGCAAGCGCAGCGGCCGGCAGCCCCTCTGCGACGGCCGCCACAACTTCATGGCGCCGGCGGGAGACCGGTGACGCTCACCGAGGGCGGAGATCGAAGGGAAAGGCGTAGTTGGCGATGCGCGCTGGGGGGGCCGGAACGGGCGATGCGGCCCGGACCTTACGCAGGAGCTCCCTGTCCACGGAGTCGGATCCGGAGGACCGGGTCAACTCTACTGCGCTCAGAGTCCCATCGCTTTCGATGGTCACCGTGACCGTGGCCAACGTCTGCTCCCGCACCAGCGAGTTGACCGACCTGATGCGTGGTCGCAGGTAGGCGGAGAGCTGGCTCCTATAGTCGGCTTTCGCCTGAGCGCTGGGCGCGGATGCGGCGGTGGGTGGGGGCGAAGCCTGCGGCGGCAGCGACGCGGTCTCGGTGGGCGCTGCCGCGGGCTGCTCGGTCCGGCGCGGCTGCTCGCGCCGCGGCCGCCGCTCGGCGCGGGGCTTCGGCTTTGTCGGCGGCGGCGGCACCACCTCGGGCTCCGCCGCCTGCACCGCCTCCGGCTCCACCGCCTGGATGGTATCCGGCACGGCGGCGACCACGGCCTCGGTCTCGCCGGTCGTGGTCACCAGCTCCGGCGGCGGGGCCTCCGGCGCCGGCTCCGGCGGCTCGACCTCGGCCGCCTCCGTCACCGGCGTCTCGGCCGGCGGGGGCGGCTCCTCGACGACGGTCTCCACCGGCTCGGGCTGGGCGGTCTCGACCGGCTGGGTCTGCGCGGTCTCGGTGGGCACCGCCTCAGCCGGGTCGATCTGCTCCGGCTGCGCGGTCTCGACCGGTTCCGCCGTGTCCAGAGCCTCGGCCGGGCCGCCGAAGCCGGCCATCTCGATCGCCATCGGCGTCTCGGCCGGCGTCGGCTCGGCCGACCCGGTCAGGCTGGGCAGCAGCACCGCGACCACGCCGGCGTGAATCAGCGCGGACGCGACATAGGCGACGCCGCGTCCGGTCACGCGCAGGCGGGTCATGGCGCGGTCGGCGCGGCGCCGGCACCGGCTGCGGCAGGAACGCCGGCGGCAGCGGCCGGCTGGGGCGCCGCCCCCTGGGCGATCAGCGACACCTTGGTGAAGCCGGCCTGGCCGACCACGCCCATCGCCTCCATCACCTTGCCATAGGGCACGTCGCGGTCGCCGCGGACATAGACCACCGCTTCCGGATTGGCCTGGTGCGCCGCCTGCAGCGCCGCGGGAGCGGTCTCCGGCGTCAGCACCTGGCCGTTCTCGATCGACCAGGTGCCGTCCTTGTCGACGGTCAGGATCACCGGCTTCTGCGGCTGGCCGATCTTGGCGGCGCTGGTCTTCGGCAGGTCGACCGGCACGCCGACCATCATCAGCGGCGCCGCGACCATGAAGATGATCAGCAGCACCAACATGACATCGACCAGCGGCGTGACGTTGATCTCGGCCAGCGGCGCGTAGTCGTCGCCGTCGCCGGAATCGAGCAGGGCGCCGGCCATTACTCGGCGGCCTCGCGCCGGGCGGCGGCACGCCGCGTGCCGGACAGGTGCTCGGCCATCTGGCCGATCGCGGTGATGAAGGTCTGGTTGATCCGGCGCAGATCGGTCGAGAACTTGTTGTAGGCCATCACCGCCGGGATCGCGGCGACCAGGCCGATCGCGGTCGCGAACAGCGCCTCGGCGATGCCTGGGGCCACCACCGCCAGGCTGGTGTCCTGCGAGCTGGCGATCGAGGTGAAGCTGTTCATGATGCCCCAGACCGTGCCGAACAGCCCGACGAAGGGCGCGGCCGAGCCGATGGTGGCCAGGAAGGGCAGGCCCAGCTCGCGCCGGCGGATCACCTCGCCGGCGGCGCGGCGCATGGCGCGCTCGATCCGGTCGCGGCATTCGGCCCGGCTCTCCTCGGGGTCGAGCGCCCGCCACTGGGCCAGGCCGGCCTCGACGATCGGCTTGGCCGGGTCGGCCGGGATCACGTCGACCTCGTGCTCGGTGTCGACCCGGCGGCGCAGCGCGGCCGCGGCGTGGCGCAGCCGGCCGATGGTGAACAGCTTGTCGATGACGATGCCCCAGCAGCCGATGGAGGCCAGCACCAGTAGCGCCAGCACTCCCTGGACGATGATGTCCGCCTGCTGCACCAGGGTGATGATCGAGAGATCGTGCGACATCGGTGGCCTCCTCAGCGCATCAGGGCGACGGGCAGGCGCGACCTGGTCTCGACCCGGTCGATGCAGTCCGCCACCGCGCCGGCCTCGGTGCGGCAGTCGAGCACGTCGTTGACCAGGACCGAGCCGATCGCGTCGCAGGCCAGGCCGGAGACCTCGAAGGCCTTGACGCTGGTCTTGCGGGCGCGGAGCGGCGCGGCGTCGACCGCCAGGCGCTTGCGGATGGCGCCATCGGTGCCGAAGAAGACGAGGTCCAGCTTGAACGACTGGTAGGCGTCGTCGCTGGTGCCGAACACCATGTTCACGGCGCAGTTCTGGCCGCGTGGCTCGAGCGTGTTGAGCTCCAGGCTGACGCCGTTCGGGGTCGCGGCAGGGGCTGCGGCTTCGGCCAGGGCCGGCGCCGCGGAGAGGGCCAGGAGCAGGGCGGAGAGCGCGGACACTGATTGGCGTCGGCTGGTCATTATGTCCTCAGAGCGGAACAAGGAAGGGCCTGTCGGATGTCGGGTGTGGGATGATCTCGACCGGGCAGCCGAACACGGCCTCCACGGTCGGAGCGGTGAGCACCTCGGCCGGCGGGCCGGCGGCGAAGACCCGGCCGCGGCGCAGCAGCACGACCTCGTCGGCGAAGCGGGCGGCCTGGTTCAGGTCGTGCAGGATCGCCAGCACGCCGGTGCCGGCATCGGCCAGGCCGCGGGCGACGCGCAGCACCGCGGATTGATGCGCCAGGTCGAGGCTGGCGGTGGGCTCGTCCAGCAGCAGATAGGTCGGCGCGGCGGCAACGGTCCCGTGGATCTGGGCCAGCGCCCGCGCGAACTGGACGCGCTGCTGCTCGCCGCCGGACAGGGTCGGGTAGGAGCGGTCGGCCAGGGCCGCCATGTCGGCCGCGTTCAAAGCCGCCTCGACGGCACGGCGGTCGGCGGCGGCATCGGCGACGCCGCGATGCGGGCCCCGCCCCAGCGTCACCACCTCGCGGACCGTCAGCGGGAAATCCAGCGTCACCTGCTGCGGCAGCACCGCCCGGCGCCGGGCCAGGGCGACCAGGTCCCAGGCCACGATCGGCGTGCCGTCCAGGGTGACCCGGCCGGCCGCCGGCGCGATCTCGCCGCACAGGCAGCGCAGCAGCGTCGACTTGCCGGCGCCGTTCGGGCCGATCACCGCGGTGAGGCGGCCGGGGGCGACGGCGAGGTCGACACCGTCGAGCAGCAGGGTCCGGCCGATGCGGAAGGCGAGGGAGTCGGCCTGGATCATGGCTCGGACCTCCGCCGGCGCAGCAGCAGCGCCAGGAACACCGGGGCGCCGAGGCCGGTGGTGACGATGCCGATCGGCAGCTCGGCCGGCGCCACGGCGACCCGCGCGACGAGGTCGGCGCCGAGCAGCAGCGCGGCGCCCAGCAGGGCCGAGGCCGGCAGCAGGCCACGATGGTCGGCGCCGATGACCAGCCGCAGCATGTGCGGCACCAAGAGGCCGACGAAGCCGATCATGCCGCTGACCGCGACCGCGGCGCCGACGGACAGCGCGACCGTGCCGACCAGCAGGCGGGTCAGTTTCTCGACCGGGAAGCCGAGATGCAGCGCCACCGCCTCGCCCAGCAGCATGCCGTTCAGCGCCCGCGCCGCCAGGGCGACGGCCGCCAGCAGAACCAGGGCGAAGGGCAGCACGGCCAGCACCGAGGTCCAGGTCGCGCCGCTCAGGCTGCCCATGGTCCAGAAGGTGATGGTGCGCATCGCGTTCTCGTCGGCCTTGAACACGACATAGCCGGTGCCGGTGGCGACCAGCGCGTTCACCGCGATGCCGGCCAGCAGCATCATGGTCACCGAGACCCGCCCCTCGCGCTTCGACAGGCGGTAGACGGCAACGGTGGTGACGAGGCCGCCGAGGAAGGCCGCGAGCGGCAGGGCGTAGATGCGGAGCAAGGGGACGCCGGCCAGCGCCGCCGGCAGGCCGAGCGAGATCACCGACACGCCGGCGAAGGCGGCGCCGCCGCTGACCCCGATCAGGCCCGGATCGGCCAGCGGATTGCGGAACAGCCCCTGCATCATCGCCCCGGAGACGGCGAGGACGGCGCCGACCATGGCCCCGAGCAACGTCCGCGGCAGCCGGATGGCGTCGATGATGGCGGCGTCGCGCACGGTCACCGTGTCGAGGCTGCCGAGCCCGAGCTGGTGGCCGAGGATCGCCAGCACATGGCCGACCGGGATGTCCGCCGGCCCGATGCTGATGCTGGCCAGGACCGCCAAGGCCAGCAGCAGCGCCAGCCCGGCCAGGGTCAGCGACAGGCGCCGGGCCTGCCGCTGCTCGGCCGCGGCCGGAAGGACGCCGCTGGCGGCCATGACAGTCACGAGCCCGCGCTCCAGGCCCGGTCGGGCAGGGACGGCGGGGTCCAGCCCGGATGGATCGCGACGGCCAGGTCGCGCACCGCCTGCGGTGTGCGGGGCCCGAAGCCGAGCAGGTAGAGCGAATCCATCTGGATGATCCGGCCCGACTTCGCGGCCGGGGTTTGGGCGAAGACCGGCAGCGCCGCGATCCTCTCCATGCCGCCATTGGGTTCGACAGCGTGGCTGGCGATCACCACCAGATCCGGCGCCGCGGCGGCCACCGCCTCGGGCGACAGCGGCTTGTAGCGCTCGATCTCGCCGACCGCGTTGGCGCCGCCGGCCAGGCGGATCATGCCGTCCGCCGCGGTGCCGCTGCCGCCGCCGAGCGGCGCGCCGTTGGTGATCGACAGCACGAACAGCACGCGCGGCTTGGCCGGCGCAGTGGCGACGGCGGCCGCCACCGTCGCGAAATCGGTCCGGACCGCCTGGCTCAGCCCCTGGTCGGGCAGGCCGAGCGCCTTCTCCACGCCTTCGATCTTGGCGATGACGCCCTCGGCGGTGAAGCTCTCGGGCAGGATCTCGAGCGGCGTGCCGGCGGAGCGGATCTGCTCCAGCACCGCCGGCGGGCCGGCCGACACCGTGGTCAGCACCAGGTCCGGGCTCAGCGACAGGATGCCCTCGGCCGAGAGCTGGCGCAGATAGCCGACATCCGGCCGCTCCCGGGCCGCGGGCGGGTACAGGCTGGTGGTGTCGACCCCGGCGATCCGGTCCTCGGCATGCAGGGCGTAGACGATCTCGGTCAGGTCGCCGCCGGCGATGACGATCCGCTTCGGCTCCGCCCGGGCGGGCAGGGCGATGGCGACCAGCGCCGCGGCGGCGAGCGCGAGGAGCGGGCGCATCAGGCGCTGACCAGGGCGCTGATCCGGGCCACCAGCTCGCGCCAGTCGGCGCGCTCCGGCTGGCCCGGCTTGCGGGCGCCGAACAGCATCGCCATCAGCGTGTTGTCGACGTCGAACAGCTCCAGCGAGGTGACGACGCCGTCCTTGGTCGGCTTGCGCACCACCCAGGCGCTGTCGATCCGGTCCTCGCGCAGATGCAGGTTGAAGCCCGGATCCAGCACGTTCAGCCAAGGCCCCATATCCTGCAGCCGGTGCACCGGGCCGGTGTGGATCTGAAGGCAGCCGGGATTGCCGACGAAGACCATGATCGCGGCGCCGGTCTCGGCCGCGTCGGTCAGCACCCGGCGCAGCGCGTCGCGGCCGACCGGCTCGGCCCGCTGCGGCCCGGCCAGGCGCATCGCCTGCAGCCGGTCGAGCCGGTGCGCTTTGAGCAGGCCGAAGAACTGGTGCGTGTCCTCCATCGCGTCCCAGCCGGCGCGGAAGCCGGCGACGTCGATCTCGGCATCGTCCAGCACCGCCGGCCGGACCATCTCCTGCGGCGGCAGGGCCGGGGCCTGGTCGGCATGGCGGAAGCGCTCGAGCAGGGCCGCGAAGGCGGCGCGATCGCTGCCCTCGGTAAGGAAGATCTTGTGGATCGCGGTGCCGGCGGCGTCGAAGAACTGCAGGCTCGGTTTCGGATGGCTGGTCCCACCGACCGCGAAGCCATGCGCCCAGCGGGTGTAGAACAGCCGCAGGTCGATGTCGGGGCCGAGCGCCAGCCCGACATGGCTGCCGGCCGAGACGTTCTGGTAGGTGCCGGTCTTCTCGTGCACCACGCTCTCGTTGCGGGTCAGCGCCATGACCGGCCCGAGCGCCTCGACCGCCTGCAGGATCGTGCTCCAGTCGCTGCCGATACGAGTGGTGCCGGCACCCACCTGGGAGGCGACGAGCTCGCCCTCGCTGACGCCCAGCGCCGCGGCGGCATCGCGGGCGCGAAGCTGCGGCTGCTCGGCGCGCAGCGCCGCCCAGCGCGCGGCGAGGGCGGTCGGCGGGGCCGAAAGGTCAGGTTCGAGGCTCTGCATCATGCTCTCCGATCACCGGGGACGAGGTGCGCCGGCGGCCGGCGGGGTGCGACAGGACATGCGAAAACGCGGCCGAAACATGGGCCGCCTGGGCTGCTGAAGCATGACGAGAACCTGTTCGAACGACGGGTCCTCGCGCAGACCTGGCGGCGGGCGGTGCCCGGCTTGCTGGGGGCGCGAGCGAGAGAGGGCTACTTGGTCAGGATCAGCTTGCTGTTGCGGGTGATCCGCAGGCGGTAGACGTCGTCGCCGTGCTGGATGGTCAGCTCGCGGCGGGCGCCGAACAGGTCGCGCGTGTCGAGGCTGGCAGTGGCGGGCCGCTGCGGCGGCTCGACGGCATGCGCTGTGGGTTGATCCAGCATGGTCCCCATCCACGGTGAGATTGATCGGACAATCGATGTTGAGAGTCATTCTCATATCCATGCATGCCGGTCAAGCAAATGCGTGTCATTCCTAATTGCATTTATCGAAAACGCCTCGCATCAATGCGGAAGCAGGGCCGGAAACCTTGCGAAACGCGATGCTTGGTGCCGGCGGCTCCCATGCGCATATAATGTGGCATCAGCGGAAGCCGGTGAGGGCGGGTGCGGATGGAGACAGGGCTGGCGATGACCGAGGTTCAGGAGATCGAGCGCAGGCCGGCGGAGCGGCCGGTGCAGCCTTCAGCTGGTCTTCCCGTCTGCGAGGACCGCGTGGTCGAGCGCTTCCTCGACCGTCCCGCCGCGCCGCGCAGCGATACCGACTTCCTGCGCCGGCTCAACCGCAGCCTGTTCGACGAGCCCGAATACCGGCCGAGCGTGCCGAGCCTGCGCAGCCTGGTCGCGGTGGCGGTGGTGGCGCTGCTGGCCGTTGGGGCCGCCGCGCTGATCGGCACCGCCTGGCACGATCTGGGCGGCGACCGGGCCACGGAGCAGGAGGCGCGCTGATCCGCGGATCCGGTCCGATGGCCTCAGCTGTCGTATTGCAGCAGCGAGATGATCGGCGCGTCGACCTTCTCGCGGCCGCCGAGAAAGGACAGCTCGATCAGGCAGGCGGCGCCGCGGACATCGGCGCCGACCCGGCGCAGCAGCTGGATCGCTGCGGCCATGGTGCCGCCGGTCGCCAGCAGGTCGTCCAGCACCACCACCCTCATCCCCGGCTTGATCGCGTCCGCCTGGATCTCGATCGCGTCCGACCCGTATTCGAGCTGGTAGAGATGGCCGATCGTCTCGCCCGGCAGCTTGCCGCGCTTGCGGCACATCACGAAGCCGCAGCCTAGTACATAGGATAGTGGCGCCGCCGCCAGGAACCCGCGAGATTCGATGCCGACCAGCATGTCCGGTTGCCACTCGTGGATCTTGGCCGCCAAGCTGTCGACGGCATGCCGCCACGCTTGCGGATGGGCCAGAAGCGGCGAGATGTCGTAGAACAGGATGCCTGGCTTGGGAAAATCCGGGATACCGCGTATGTGCGACTTGAGATCCATGAGACGTCCTTGGTTGCGGGCCGGAGCGACCCTGCATCGTAGTGCCTGCGGCCCGAAAGGCAATTCGCAGGTGCGGCAGCCGGGGGCTGCGCGGTGACGACAGCGGCGGCGGCCGCGGACGCCGAGGCCCGGATCGACAGCCGCGTCGAGCGCGGCGTCACCCGCCTGCGCCTGGAGGGGCCGTGGGTGACGCGGGCGGCGGCGCCCCTGGACCGCGAGCTGTCGGAGCTGGTGCAGAGTTCGGTGAAAGGCGAGGTGGTGCTGGACCTGTCCGGCGTCACCCGGCTCGACACGGTCGGCGCCTGGCTGGTGCACCGCACCCAGGAGGATCTCGCGGCAGCCGGCGCCACGGTCCGGGTCGAGGGCGTCTCGGACGACCAGAAGGGCCTGCTCGAGGCCGTGTCGCGGGTCGAGCGCGACGAGCCGATCAAGCGTCCCGACCGCAACATCCTGTACGAACTGGCGTTCCGCACCGGCAAGGCGACCTACCATTTCCGCGACGAGTCCCTGGCGCTCCTCAGCTTCCTCGGCATGCTGGTGGTGAAGAGCATCAACACGCTGCTGCATCCGAGCCGGATCCGCATCACCGCGCTGGCGCACAACATCGAGGCCACCGGCCTCAACGCCATGCCGATCGTCGGCCTGCTGTCCTTCCTGATCGGGGTCGTACTGGCCTATCAGGGGGCGGACCAGCTCAGCCGCTTCGGCGCCCAGATCTTCGTGGTCAACCTGCTCGGCGTCTCGGTGCTGCGCGAGCTCGGCGGCCTGATCACCGCGATCATCGTCGCCGGCCGCTCCGGCTCGGCCTTCACCGCCCAGATCGGCACCATGCAGGTCAACCAGGAGGTCGACGCGATGGAGACGCTGGGCCTCGATCCGATCGAGGTGCTGGTGATCCCGCGGGTCTTCGCCCTGGCCATCACCCTGCCGCTGCTGACCTTCTACGCCAGCATGATGGCGATCTTCGGCGGCGCGTTGATGTCGTATTTCGTGCTCGACATCAGCGGGCCGCAGTTCCTGCAGCAGTTCAAGGCGGCGATCAGCGTCGGCACCTTCTGGGTCGGCATGGTCAAGGCCCCGGTCTTCGCCTTCGCCATCGCCATGGTCGGCTGCTATGAGGGGCTCAAGGTCTCCGGCAGCGCCGAGAGCGTCGGCCGGCTGACCACCCAATCCGTTGTCGTCTCGATCTTCCTGGTGATCGTGCTCGACGCCCTGTTCTCCATCCTGTTCGCCACCCTGGGAGTCTGATCATGAGCGAGGACTCCCGGGCGCCGGGCCGGGCGCCGGACGACGACGCGGTGATCCGCGTGCGCGGGCTGAAAACCCAGTTCGGCGCCCAGGTGATCCATGAGGGGCTGGATCTCGACGTCCGGCGCGGCGAGGTGCTGGGCGTGGTCGGCGGCTCCGGCACCGGCAAGTCGGTGCTGCTGAAGGAGATCATCGGCCTGATCCGGCCCGCCGCCGGGTCGCTCGAGGTGCTTGGCGTCGACATGGACCAGGCCGACGAAGCGGAGCGCAGGGCGGTGCAGCGGCGTTGGGGGGTGATGTTCCAGGACGGCGCCCTGTTCAGCTCGATGACCGTGGCCGAGAACATCCAGGTGCCGATGAAGGAGTACACCCGCCTGTCGCACCATATGATGGACGAGCTGGCGCGGGTGAAGATCGCCATGGCCGGCCTGGCCTGCAGCGCCGGCATCAAGCACCCCTCCGAGCTGTCCGGCGGCATGCGCAAGCGCGCGGCGCTGGCCCGGGCGCTGGCGCTGGACCCCGAAATCCTGTTCCTCGACGAGCCGACGGCAGGCCTCGACCCGATCGGCGCCGCCGCCTTCGACGAGTTGATCTCGGAATTGCAGCGCAGCCTCAGGCTGACGGTGTTCATGGTCACCCACGATCTCGACAGCCTGGTCACGATCTGCGACCGCATCGCCGTGCTGATCGACAAGAAAGTCGTGGTCGACACCTACGAGAACCTGCTCAAGGTCGACCATCCCTGGATCCAGGAATACTTCCACGGGCCGCGCGGCCGCGCGGCGGCGGCCGAGCATGCCGCCCTGGAGCATGCGCATACGGGAGCAGAGGGCTGAGATGGAGACGCGTGCGAGCTATGTCGCCGTCGGCAGCTTCGTCCTGATCCTGATGGTCGGGCTGGTGGTGTTCGCCGTCTGGCTCGGCGGGTCCGGGCTGCGCGAGAATGCCGAGCGCTACCTGATCTACTTCTCCGGCAACGTCACCGGCCTGCAGGAGGGAAGCCAGGTGCGCTATCGCGGCATCCCGGTCGGCACCGTCGAGGACGTCCAGATCGACCCGTCCAATGTCGAGCGGGTGCAGGTCCGGATCGCGGTCCGGCCGAAAACGCCGATCGTCAAGGGCAGCGTGGCGTCGCTCGAGATCCAGGGCCTGACCGGCGGCGCCTTCGTCCTGCTCAGCGGTGGCGTCCAGGGCGCGCCGCCGCTGGAGAAGGAGGAGGGCAAGGAATACGCCGTCATCCCGTCCCGCCAGTCCGGCCTGCAGGCGATCGTCGACACCGTGCCGCAGCTGCTCGACCGGCTGTCGGACATCAGCCGCGAGGTCCAGCGGATCTTCTCCGAGGACAACGTCCGCAACATCTCCGAGGTCCTGGGCAATGTGAACACCCTGACCGCGGCGCTGGCGCAGCGTTCGGCCCAGCTGGCGAGCACGATCGAGCGGATCGACACGCTGACCCAGAATGTCGACGGGCTGGTCACCGACGCCCGGGCGGACCTCAACAAGCTCACCACCGGTGCGACCGGCTTCCTGTCGACCACCGACACCCAGGTCAACGCCGCGGTGGCCGATGCCCGGGCGATGATCGCCTCGCTGCGCCAGAGCGCCGATGGCGTGGCCCGGCTGCTGAAGCAATCCGGCCCGGGGGTGGAGAGCTTCTCCACCGACGGGCTCTACGAGATCACCCAGCTGATCACCCAGCTCCGGCAATTGACCGACAACCTGAACCGGACCCTGTCCCGGCTCGACCGCAGCCCGGCGCAGTTCCTGTTCGGCGGTACGTCCGGCGGCGTACCGCCGGAAGGCACCTCGAGGTGAAGATGAGTTTCTCCCCCCTGTCCCGGCGCCACTTCCTGCGGCAGGCCGCCCTCTCCTCGGTCGCGGCCGGCCTCGCCGGCTGCGGCGGGATCAGCGCCCTGGCCCCGCCGGCGCCGCAGGTCTATGAGCTGACGCCGAAGAGCACCTTCGACCCGGGCTTGCCGAAGGCCAGCTGGCAGCTCCTGGTCGACATGCCGACCGCCAATGCCGGCATCGACACCGACCGGATCGCGATCAGCGAGAGCCCGACCGCGCTCGACTATTTCGCCAAGGTGGCCTGGGTCGACCGGGCCCCGGCGATGGTCGTCGGCCTGCTGGTCGAGAGCTTCGAGAACACCGGCAAGATCGTCTCGGTCGGCCGGCAGATCTCCGGCCTGCGCGCGAACTACGTGCTGCAGCCCGAGATCCGCGAGTTCCGGGCCGAGCGCTGGGACGGCCAGCCCTACCGGGTGCGGGTGCGGATCGGCGCCAAGCTGGTGCGCTTCCCGCAGCGGACGATCATCGGCGGCGAGAGCTTCGAGCGGGTGATGGAGGTACAAGGGCCGGAATTCACCGATGTGATCCGGGCCTGGGACGACGCCCTGGGCGGCGTGCTGAAGCAGGTGGTCGAATGGACCCTGCGCACCGGCGAGCGCGATGACCGGGCCGCTGGCCGGCCACGACGGCAGACCTGAGCAAGGACCGGAGCAGGGTGAAAAGCGCGCCGGCCCTCTCGGGGGGGCGGCGCCGCACGTCAGCGGATCGGCTGTGTCGTCAGCGGGTGACGGTCTGCCAGAAGAAGAAGGCGATGACGCCGATGATGATGACCCACTCTGCACCCATGATCCGGTCCATCCCCGTGTTTCTTGCCGCCCTTCATAGCACGGCATGGCGCGATCGCAAGGCGCTCGCGGCCGCGTCGTGTCCGGCCGATGTTCGCAAGTGAAAATATTGGCATCGTTTCCGCTTCCCCATTAGCATTCTTTTTCGTCCAGCCACGGGAAGAAGAGCGGCCATGAACGCCACGGCGCGACAGAGCCAGATCGTCGATCTGGTCCGCCAGGAGGGCTATGTCACGGTCGAGACCCTGGCCGACCGCTTCCAGGTGACGCCGCAGACCATCCGCCGCGACATCTCGCTGCTGCAGGACCGGGCCCTGCTGCGGCGCTTCCACGGCGGCGTGACGGCGCCGGGCAGCGTCGAGAACTTCGCCTATTCGACCCGACAGGTGCTGTGCCTGGAGGAAAAGCGCCGGATCGCCCGGCTGGTGGCGCGGCAGGTGCCGGACAACGCCTCGCTGTTCCTCAACATCGGCACGACGACGGAGGAGGTGGCCCGGGCGCTGCTGGGCCATCGCGGCCTGCGGGTGATCACCAACAACATCAACGTCGCGAACATCCTGTATTCGAATGCGAGCTGCGAGGTGATCGTCGCCGGCGGCGTGGTCCGGGCCCGGGACGGCGGCATCGTCGGCGAGGCGACGCTCGACTTCGTCCGCCAGTTCAAGGTCGATGTCGGGATCATCGGCATCAGCGGCATCGACGGCGACGGCACGCTGCTCGACTACGACTACCGCGAGGTACGGGTGGCGCGGGCGATCATCGACAATTCGCGCCAGGTGTTCCTGGTGACCGACCACACCAAGTTCGGCCGCAACGCCATGGTGCGGCTGGCCTCGATCGGCGAGATCCATGCCCTGTTCACCGACCGGGCCCCGCCGGCGCCCTTCAGCGAGGCGATAGCCGCCACGACCTGCCGAGTCCACGTCGCCGACTAGCGCCGATTCGGAGCGGTGCCGGCCGCTTCCTCAGATCACCTTGTCCTGCTGCAGCCGGGAGACCAGATCCCTCGCCGCCCGGGCGGCGAGATCGGCGAAATTGCTGTTCGAGCCGCCGCGCGCGACAGCCTCGCCCTTCCAGATGGCGGCACCGCCGCCCGCCTCCTGCAGCGTGGCGTCATAGCGGGCCGTCGGCTCCTCGATCCAGCGGCCGCTCGTCGTCAGCCCGGCGAAGGGGCCGGGATAATAGCCGAACCCGTAGCCGTAATACGGGAAGAACGGGTCTCCGACATAGGTCGGCGGCAGGTAGCGGGCGACCGTGGCGCGCTGGTCGACGGCGATGCGCAGCACGGCGCGCACGCCGGCCGTCCGGATCGCTGCGGCTTCGGCGGCTGGGCCGCCGGGGCGGGTGGGCGGCGCCAGGTCGATCATCCGCCGGGCCTGCACGCCGCGGGCGGCCAGCTCGGCGACGGCCGCGCTCTCCAGCGCTTCGCGTTCCCCCAGCCGCGGCGTTTCCGCGACCACCACGATCGAGCGGATCGGCGCGCCGCCGCGATAGGCGGGGTCGACATAGCCGGCCACCTGCGTCTGCGCGCAGGCGCCGAGGAGCAGGACGGCCAGGGCAAGGACAAGGGCGCGCATAACGCCTCCTGAGAATCGATCTCAAAGAGATGGCGCCGCGGATCGCAGCCGCCAAGGACCTTCGTTACCATTGTGACAAATTTGTCGCTCACCCGAGGGGACCGTGGCGGAGAAGCACCTGTTAAGCCACGCGGCGGCTGGGCTTGCGGGGGCGTCTTGTGTATGAGGGCGAGGTATTCGGGGCCGTCCGGGGGGAATAATGGCCGTTGCGAGGAAGATTGCCATAGCCGTTGCCGCTGCCGTGATTTCGGCCAGCACCGTGGCGGCGACGACGGGAACGGCCACGGCCAGCCCTTGGGCTGAGCCAGGTGATTCAACGCTGCGCAACGACATCCACATCCTGGAGAACTTCCGCCTCATCGACGGCGTGCTGAGCGCCTGGCCGCTGCCGTGGGCGCAGATCACCTATCGCCTGGCCAAGGCCGATCGGGATTCGCTGCCGCCCTATGCCCAGGCGGCGCTCGACCGGGTCCGCGCCCGGGCCGCGGCCGAGACCCGGCAGGGCCAACTGCATGCGGAGCTGCGGGCCGACCTGACCAACCAGCCCGCTTTGGTGCGCGGCTTCGACTACACGGCGCGGCAGCGGGGCGAGATCTCCACGTCCTTCGAATATATGGGCGATTCGACCGCGCTGCGGCTGTCGCTGGGCGCCTATTCCCGCTTCGCCAAGGGCGACAGCCCCTGGTACTACGCCGGCGAGGATGAGTTCCAGCCGTCGCTGGACGGCACCTATATCGCTCAGCGGGTCGACAACTGGATCCTCTATGCCGGCTGGCTCGACGAGTGGTGGGGGCCGGGCGAGACCACCAGCATGATCCTCTCGACCAACGCCCGGCCATTCCCGAAGGTCGGCTTCATGCGGTCCAACCCGCATGCCTTCGAGACGCCGTGGCTGAGCTGGATCGGCCCTTGGCAGTTCACCGGCTTCCTCGGCGTCCTGCCGGACAGCCGGCAGGTGTCCAATCCCCTGATGTTCGGGCTGCGGCTCTCGATCAGCCCGATCCCGGGGCTGGAGCTCGGCGGTTCGCGCATCATGATGTTCTGCGGCAGCGGCCGGCCCTGCGGCCTCAGCACCTTCTTCGACGGCTTTTTCGGCAACACCAACGTGGATCCCTCGCAGCAGGCCCTGGACCCGGCCAACCAGATCGCCGGTTTCGACGCCCGCTACAGCAACCAGATCTTCGGTCAGCCCTTTGAGATCTATGGCGAGCTGACCGGTGAAGACGCGGCCTATTCCGACATCGGCCTGCCGCTGCCGTCGCGGAACGCCGGCGTGCTGGGCGCCTCGCTGTGGAACGGCTGGGGCGACGACGGGGCCATGTGGAAGCTCAATGTCGAATACTCGAATTCGACCGCGAACTTCCTGAACGACAAGATCTACGGCTATTTCTACGAGAGCGGCGCCTATCCGGACGGCTACCGCTTCTATGACCGCGCAATAGGCGACAGCCTCGACGCCGACGCCGAGCTGTTCGGTGTCACCGGCACCTTCATTGACACCGACAACTGGACCTACAAGGTCTCCTACTCCCACGCCTTCCTGAATCCGAAGAACGCCACCACCAACAGGGTCACCAAGACCAAGGAAGACATCAACATCGTCGATCTCGGCGTCTCGATCCCGATGCGGCGCAACACGGTCGGCATCAATCTGCGGCTGCAGGACGATTCACCGAACAGCCCCGGGGAGCAGAAGCCGATGGCGGCATTGGGCGTGTCGACGACGATCCGCTTCTGATCGTCGCCGACGCCGCGCCTCAGGGCTCCTCGAGCCGGACGACATCGTCCTCGCCGAGATAGGGTCCGGTGCGGACTTCGATCAGCTCGAGATCGATCTTGCCGGGGTTCTCGAGCTTGTGGTCGGTGCCGATCGGCAGGTAGACGGCCTCGTTCTCGCGCAGGATGCGGGACTGGCCCTCCATGGTGACGCGGGCGGTGCCGGAGAGCACGACCCAGTGTTCGGAGCGGTGGTAGTGGCGCTGCAGGGCGATGGCCTGGCCGGGATGGATCAGGACGCGCTTGACCTGGAAGCGGTCGCCGGCATGCAGCGACTTGACGGTGCCCCAGGGCCGGTAGATCTCGCGGTGGATCACGGCCTCGGGCCGCTTGGCGGCCTTGAGCCGGTCGGTGATGGCCTTGACGTCCTGGACCTGGTCCTTGGCTGCGACCAGCACGGCGTCGTCGGTGGCGATGACGATGGCGTCGTCGAGGCCGATCACGGCGGTGAGGATGCCGTCGGAGCGGACCAGGCAGTTGCGCGAGGACAGGGTGAGGGCATCGCCCTGGGTCAGGTTGCCGTCGGCGTCGCGGTCGCCGACCTCCCACAAGGACGACCAGGAGCCGACATCGGTCCAGCCGATCGAGGCCGGGACGATGCCGGCGTGGTCGGTCTTCTCCATCACCGCATGGTCGATCGAGATCGACGGGGCCTGGACGAAGGCGGCGGCATCGAGGCGGAGGAAGGTGAGATCGCGCGAGGCGGCCTTGAGCGCGGCGTCGGCGGCGGCGAGGACCTGGGGCGCGTGGCGGGCGCATTCGGCCAGGTACTGGCCGGCGGTGAACAGGAAGATGCCGGCGTTCCAGAGATGGCGGCCTTCGGCCAGGAAGCGCTCGGCGGTCTCGCGCGGCGGCTTCTCGACGAAGCGGGCGACGGTGCGGGCGCCGGGGGCCTCGGCGATGGCGTCGCCGGGCAGGATGTAGCCGTAGCCGGTCTCGGGCGCGGTCGGCTGCATGCCGAAGGTCATCAGATGGCCGGCGCGGGCAGCGGGGGCGGCGGTGGCGATGGCGGCGCGGAAGCCCTTGGGATCGGCGATGTGGTGGTCGGCGGGCAGCACCAGCATCAGGGTGTCGGGGTCGCGGTCGGCCAGGAAGCGGGCGGCGACGGCGACGGCGGGCGCCGTGTTGCGGGCCGAGGGCTCGAGGATGATGGCATCGGGGAAGACGCCGATCTGGCGCATCTGCTCGGCGACGATGAAGCGGTGGTCGTCGGCGCAGATGAACACCGGCGGGGCGAAGCCGTCGGCCTCGCCGACCCGGGCCACCGTCTCCTGGATCATGGTGCTGTCCGACACCAGCGGCAGGAACTGCTTGGGATAGCCGGCCCGCGACAACGGCCACAGCCGCGTCCCGGACCCGCCGGACAACACCACCGGCACCACCAGTTGGCTGCCGGCCTCCGCCGTCGCCGCCGGCCGCTCGACCATCTTTGTCTTCGCCATCGTCCACTCGTCCCGTGCGGCCTCGATCGGAACGCTTATCCGCCATCCGCCCCCGGTCTGTCCAACGCCGCCGCACCCCGAGCGGTCCGTTGACAGTGGCCGAACAATCATCCGACAATTTAAGCTGAACAAAGAGTCGGGATCGCGGCGCGGCACCGCCCCCGACAGCCTGAACAAAGAGTCGGGCAAATCGCCGTGGAGGAGAGCTCATGACTGGTACGTTGCAGCGCGCCCTGCTGGGCGCTGTTCTGGCGGTCGCGATCGCCCTGCCGGCGGCGGCGCAGGACAAGAAGACCATCCTGACATCGGTGCCCAGCCTGGGCTTCCCGTTCTTCGTCCACATGATGAACGAGCTGAAGGCCGAGGCGCAGAAGCTGGGCGTCGCCTCGGTCGAATCCGATGGCCAGAACAGCGCGCCGAAGCAGACCGCCGATGTCGAGGCGGCGCTGGTGCAGAAGGTCGACGGCATCGTGATCAGCCCGATCGACGTCAACGCCATGGCGCCGGTGCTGACCGAGGCGGTGGAGGCCGGCGTGCCGGTGGTGACCATCGATCGCCGCGTCACCGGGGTCGACGGCATCCTGGCCCATGTCGGCGCCGACAACGTGCTGGGCGGCGAGGCCCAGGCGAAGTGGCTGATGGACAACTATCCGAACGGCGCCACCATCGTGAACCTGCAGGGCCAGCCGGGCGCCAGCCCGGCGATCGACCGCAACAAGGGCGTGCACAATGTCCTCGACGCCCACAAGGACAGGTACAAATTCGTGGCGGAGCAAACCGCCAACTTCGCCCGCGACCAGGGGCTGAGCATCACCGAATCGATCCTGGCCGGCCTGTCGACGCCGCCCGACGTGATCGTCGCCGCCAATGACGACATGGCGCTCGGCGCGCTCGAGGCCGTGCGTGGCCGCAACCTGCAGGACAAGATCAAGATCATCGGCTTCGATGCGCTGCCGGAGGCGCTGGGCAGCATCCGCGACGGCGGCCTGGCCGGCACCATCGAGCAGTTCCCGGGCGGCCAGAGCCGCAAGGCGGTCGAGGTGCTGGTCGACTATCTGAAGACCGAGAAGAAGCCGGATCCGTCGCTGATCCTGCTGACCCCGATCGCCATCACCAAGGCCAATCTCGACAAGGCCGAGCGCATCGGCGAGGTGAAGTAGCTCGTAGGTTGGGTTCGCGGTACCGCGAACCCAACAGAACGGCTCGAACGTGTTGGGTTCGCCACGGCTAACCCAACCCACGCCGCATCGCAGGAACACCATGACCGAACCGCTGCTGCGCATGACCGCGATCACCAAGCGCTTCCCGGGCGTCGTCGCCCTGGACGGCGTCGGGCTGGAGGTCGCGGCCGGTGAGGTGCATGGCCTGCTCGGCGAGAACGGCGCCGGCAAGTCGACGCTGCTGAAGATCCTGTCCGGGGCGCAGGCGCCGGACGGCGGCAGCATCGTCTTCGCCGGCGAGACGGTCAGCTTCGCCGCGCCCTACGAGGCGCAGCGGCGCGGCATCGTCACGATCTACCAGGAGTTCAACCTGATCCCGAGCCTGACGGTCGGGGAAAACATCCTGATCGGGCGCGAGCCGGGGCGGGCCGGGCTGGTCGACTGGTCGGCGATGCACCGGGCGGCGAAGGCGGCGCTGGACCGGATCGGCCTGGCCATCGATCCGCGCCGGCTGGTGCGCGACCTCAGCGTCGCCGAGCAGCAGATGGTCGAGATCGCCCGCGCCTTGTCGATGGAATCGCGGCTGATCGTGATGGACGAGCCGACATCCGCCCTGAGTTCCACTGAGGTCGATCGGCTGATGGCGATCATCCGTGCCCTGCGCGGCCAGGGCATCGCCGTGATCTACGTCACCCACCGGCTGGACGAGGTGATGACGGTCTGCGACCGGGTCACGGTGCTGCGCGACGGCAGGCTGGTCGGCAGCGCGCAGGTGGCCGAGATCACGGTCGATGCCATCATCCGCATGATGATCGGGCGCGACCTCGGCGTCCTGGCCCGGATCGAGGGCGGCGCGGCCCAGGGTGGCCCGCCGGCGCTGCGGGCCGAGGGCATCGCCACCGAGCGCAGTGCGCTGAACCCCCACGCCACCGTGCTGCACGACGTCTCGCTGGCGGTGCAGCGCGGCGAGATCCTGGGCATCGCCGGGCTGGTCGGGGCAGGGCGGACCGAGCTGGCCCGCGCCGTGTTCGGCGCCGATTCCCGCACCGGTGGCCGCGTCCTGGTGGAGGACAAGCTGGTCGAGATCCGGTCGCCGGCCGACGCCATCCGCCATGGCATCGGCCTGGTGCCTGAGGACCGCAAGCAGCAGGCGCTGTTCCTGTCGCTGGCGATCCGCAGCAACCTGGCCATCGCCGCGCTCGGCAAGCTGGCGGGGCTGTTCGGCTATGTGCCGGACAGCCGGGAGCGGGGGCTGGTCGAGGAATACCGCCGGGCGCTCGGCATCCGCATGGCAGGGCCGGAGCAGCAGATCGCCAACCTGTCCGGCGGCAACCAGCAGAAGGTGGTGCTGGCGCGCTGGCTGGCGCTGCGGCCGAAGGTGCTGATCGTCGACGAGCCGACCCGCGGCATCGACGTCGCCGCCAAGGCCGAGGTGCACCAGCTGCTCGGCCGGCTGGCGCGGGAGGGCATCGCGGTGATCGCCATCTCCTCCGAGCTGCCGGAGGTGCTGGCGATCAGCGACCGCATCGTCACCATGTGCGAAGGCCGGATCACCGGCGAGCTCGGCCGCGCGGAGGCCGACGAGGAAACGCTGATGCGGCTGATGACGCGCCGCAGGGCGGCATAGGAAAGACCAAGATGGCGCAGGGCACGACACTTCCGGATCGGGGCGGCTTCGACCTGTTCGGGCTTCTGGCGCGGTTCGCGCCGCTGATCTTCCTGGTGGTGCTGATGGCCGGCTTCGCCATCGCCGAGCCGCGCTTCATCTCCACCGTCAACCTGCTGAACGTGCTGCGCCAGGTCTCGATCTACGGGCTGCTGGCGATCGGCATGACCTTCGTCATCCTGACCGCCGGCATCGACCTGTCGATCGGCGCCGTGCTGGCCTTCTGCGGCCTCGCCGCCGCGATCGTCGCCAAGGGCAGCGCCACCGGCAATTTCGCGCTCGGCAGCGAGGAGGCGCAGGGCTGGGGCTGGGGCGCCGCCGCCCTGGTCTCGATCCTGCTCGGCATGGCCGCGGGCGCGGTGCAGGGTGTGGCCATCACCCGGCTGAAGGTGCCACCCTTCGTGGTGACGCTGGGCGGCATGTCCGCCTTCCGCGGCGCCGCGCTGCTCTTGTCCGGCGGCGGGCCGATCAGCGGCTTCGACGCGGATTTCCGCTACTGGGGCCAGGGCAAGATCCTGGAGATCCCGGTGCCGGTGCTGGTCTTCCTGGGCTTCGCCGTGCTGGCCCATCTGGTGCTGCGCTACAGCCGCTTCGGCCGCCAGGTCTATGCCGTCGGCGGTAACCCGGAGGCGGCGCGGCTGTCCGGGCTGAAGGTGCGGCGGGTGCTGCTCAGCGTCTACGTCATCATGGGCTTCTTCGTCGGGCTCGGCGCCTTCGTGCTGTCGGCCCGGCTGAACTCGGCCGAGGCGGTGGCGGGGCAGGGCTACGAGCTGACCGTGATCGCCTCGGTGGTGATCGGCGGCACCAGCCTGTTCGGCGGCATCGGCACCATCTTCGGCACGGTGATCGGCACCGTGCTGATCGGCGTGCTGCTGAACGGCCTCGTGCTGCTGAACGTCTCCTCCTACATCCAGCAGATCATCATCGGCGTGATCATCGTGCTGGCCGTGGCCTTCGACACCTTCGCCAAGTCGCGCCGCCGGCGGGTCTAGCCGCCGCGGATTTTTTCGCGGACGATGTCGAAAGGCCTTCTGCCGGCCCGTCATGGGGGTGAGCGAGACGCGCTCGACCCCATGCGATGGAGACGATCATGCAGTACGCCCTGCTGTTCCAGCAGACCCCCGAGGAATTTGCCGCCCGCCGCGACCCGGAAAAGCACGCCGCCTTCTGGGCCGCCTTCATGCCCTATATGACGGCGTTGAAGGAGGCCGGAATCGTGGTCGCCGGCGCCGGGCTGGAGCCGCCGGCCACTGCCACCTCGATCCGCATCGGCGGCAGCGGGCGGCAGGTGCAGGACGGCCCCTTCGCCGACACCAAGGAGCAGCTCGCCGGCTTCTTCATCATCGAGGTGCCGAACCTGGACGTGGCACTCGACTGGGCCTCGCGCTATCCGGGCGGTCCGGGCGGCGGGGTCGAGGTGCGGCCGGTGGCACCGCCGAAGCCGCAGCAGTGAGCACGGACACGCGCCGCGCGGTCGAACGGGCGGCGCGTGACTCTTACGGCCGGCTGGTGACCTTCCTGGCCGCCCGCTCGCGGGACATCGCGGCGGCGGAGGATGCGCTGGCCGACGCCTTTCGGATCGCCCTGGAGACCTGGCCGCGCGACGGCTTGCCGGACCGGCCGGAAGCCTGGCTGCTGACCGCGGCGCGGCGCCGGCTGATCGACGGCGCCCGCCATCTCCAGGTGCGGGCCGAGGCCGTGCCCGATCTCCGCATCGCGGCGGAGGAGGCCGAGGCTCTGGCCGAATCCGACCGCTTCCCGGACGAGCGGCTCAAGCTGCTGTTCGTCTGCGCCCATCCGGCGATCGACCCGGCGATCCACACGCCCCTGATGCTGCAGACCGTGCTGGGGCTCGACGCGGCGCGCATCGCCTCGGCCTTCCTGGTCAGCCCGGCCGCCATGGGCCAGCGCCTGTCGCGCGCCAAGGCCAAGATCCGCGACGCCGGCATCGGCTTCGAGCTGCCGGAGGCGAAGGAGCTGCCGCCGCGCCTCGACGCGGTGCTGGAGGCAATCTACGCCGCCTATGGCAGCGGCTGGGACGACGTCGCCGGCGCCGATCCGCGCCGCCGGGGCCTGGCGGCGGAGGCGATCGATCTCGGCCGGATGCTGCGGCCGCTGCTGCCGGCCGAGCCTGAGGTCGAGGGGCTGCTGGCCCTGATGCTGCATTGCGAGGCCCGGCGGGAGGCGCGCCGCAGCCCGGCCGGAGATTACGTCCCGCTGTCGGAGCAGGACACGGCGCGGTGGTCGGCCCCGATGATGGCGGAGGCGGAGCGCATTCTGTCGGCCGCCGCCCAGGATCGGCGCTTCGGGCGGTTCCAGCTCGAGGCCGCGATCCAGTCCGTCCACGCCCAGCGGGCCCGGACCGGCCGGACCGACTGGGAGGCGATCGCCCTGCTGTATGAGGGGCTGGTGCGCCTGGCCCCCACCATCGGCGGGCGGGTCGGCCAGGCCGCCGCCATCGCCGAGGCGCGCGGCGCCGCGGCGGGGCAGGCGCTGCTCGACACGATCCCGGCCGAGGCGGTGGCGAGCTACCAGCCGTACTGGGCCCTGGCCGCCCATCTGCTGCGCCGGCTCGGCCAGCCGGCTGACGCGGCCTATGAGCGGGCGATCGGCCTGTGCGAAGACCCGGCGATGCGGGCATTCCTGCTGCGGCGGTGGCGGGATCGATCGTAGGGCGTGCTCCGCGCGATCGCTTCGGCGCGTGATCCGATCCAACATCACCCCGCTGTAAACACATTGTTCAGTTGTATTAATTTGTGATTTCGTTCATGCTATGTTCCAT
>NZ_JASATH010000033.1:0-52308 GCF_038440215.1 Inquilinus sp. OTU3971
CGGGCGGGCCGCCCCCCCCCCCCGCCCCCCCGCTTCATGTCTGGGCCCTGCGGGTTCATCCCCGCGGGCTCGCCCGGGCGATTAGCTCAGTTGGTAGAGCATCGGTTTTACACACCGAGTGTCGGCGGTTCGAGCCCGTCATCGCCCACCAGCTCCCGGCCGCTCCGGCGGCGTCGCGGCCTACGAATCCCAGGTCACTCCCCAGGGTTCGGACCGCCGCGAAAATACCGCTCCGCCCTCGGCAATTCGAGTTGACAGCCCCCGGTGGAGTGGGTATCTCAAGCGCCTCGCCGCGATGAGCGGCCAGATGCGCGGGTGTAGCTCAGTTGGTTAGAGCGCCGGCCTGTCACGCCGGAGGCCGCGGGTTCAAGTCCCGTCACTCGCGCCACGTCCTGTTTTCCGGTCTCGCTCCGGGTTTCGGCGGTCCGCCGAAGGCCCCGTGATCGTTGCCGGCACCCTGCGCGGGTGTAGCTCAGTTGGTTAGAGCGCCGGCCTGTCACGCCGGAGGCCGCGGGTTCAAGTCCCGTCACTCGCGCCACTTCCTCCCCGACTTCAATCGGTATTTCCGCCTCGCCGGTCTCATCCTGTCGCCAGGATCGCGCCCCGCACGGGACCGATGCAGGGCGTCCGGCGAAAGACCAAGGCGAGGACTGCTCGGCAGCTCGGATGTAACATCTCGCCTCTCCCCATCGTAGTCAGAGTGAGACGGCCGGGAAACGGCCGGCGAACCCTCCAGGGGAGAGACGTCATGTCCACAATGGCGAAGATCAGCGCGGCCGTCCTAGCCGGTGCCGTCGCGACCGCGCTCGCATCGATGGCGGCCGCGGCGCCGCTGACACAGGAGCAGGTCAAGGCGGCGATGGATGCGGGCAAGGAGAAGTGCTTCGGGGTCGCGCTCAAGGGGCAGAATGACTGCGCGGCCGGCCCGGGCACGACCTGCCAGGGGACCTCGACCGTCGACTACCAGGGCAACGCCTGGAAATTCGTTGATGGCGGGACCTGCACCACGATGGAGCTGCCCGACGGCCGCCACGGCTCGCCTCAAGCGCTGACCCGCGACCTTCCTTCGTAAGCAAAGCCAAACGTCGGAAAGCGGAGATCACGATGAGCCGCCCGGCAACACGCCCGGACCCCGGGACGTCGCACGGCCTCCGCTTTCCGGCCCATTCCGTCGCGGGCATGGCAGGCACCAGCCTCGAGCATGAGCATCTGCCCGCGATCCTGGCCGACAAGGAATGGGCGGGCTTCTTCGAGGTCCATGCCGAGAACTACATGGGGGCCGGCGGCCCGCCGCACGACGCGCTGACCCGCATCCGCCGCGACCACCCCGTCTCGCTCCATGGCGTGTGCATGTCGATCGGCGGTCCGCAGCCCCTGGACACCGCGCATCTCGCGCGCTTCAGGGCGCTTGTCGACCGTTACGAGCCGGCGCTGGTGTCCGAGCATCTCGCCTGGTCGACCCACGGCGGCACCTATTTCAACGATCTGTTGCCCTTGCCCTATACGCCGGCGACGCTCGTGCGCGTCGCCGATCACGTCGACCAGGTCCAGGAGGCGATCGACCGCCCGATCCTGATCGAGAATCCGTCAACCTACCTCCTGTTCCGGGACTCGACCATGAGCGAGACGGAATTCATTCGGGGGATGGTCCGGCGCACCGGATGCGGCCTGCTGCTCGACGTCAACAACGTCTTCGTCTCGGCCATCAACCACGGCACCTCGGCGTCGGCCTATCTCGCGGATTTTCCGCTGGACCATGTCGGCGAGATCCATCTGGCCGGGCACACCGAGCAGCTGGACGATGAAGGCGACCCGCTCTTGATCGATAGCCATGATCGCCCGGTCGCCGACCCGGTCTGGACCCTCTTCGAGACCGTGATCGACCGCGTCGGCCGCACCCCGACGCTGATCGAACGGGACAGCGAGATCCCCGACTGGCCGGCGCTGAAGGCCGAGGCCGAGGCCGCTCAGGCGATCCTCGACCGCCATGCCTGCGGCTCCATCCGGGGCGAGGTCCATGATGCCCGCTGACCATCGGACTCCGGATGGCGGCGACAGGCTCTCCTATCCGGCCGCCTTCGCCGCCGGTCTGCTCGATCCCGGTCACGCCACACCCGCTATGGTCACCGGGCCGAACGGCAAGTCCGCTGGCAGGCGCTACGATGTCTATCGGAACAACGTCACGGTCAGCCTCATCGACGCGCTGGCCGCGGTGTTTCCGGCGACGATGCACATCACCGGCGCGGAGTTCTTCCGCGCCATGGCGCGCTTCCACCTGCGCGCCTGCCCGCCGACCTCGCCGCTGCTGCTCGACTACGGCCGCGACTTTCCCGACTTCATCGAACGCTACGACTATGCGCGGCCGATGCCGTGGCTGGCGGATGTGGCGCGGATCGAGCGGGCCTGGCTCGACGCCTATCATGCGGCCGATGCGAACCCGTTGCCGTCGCAGGCCCTGGCGGCCGTCCCGACGGAACGTCTGGCCGACACTGTCTTTACGCCGCACCCGGCGATCCGGATCGTGCGCTCGCGCTTCCCGGCCGTCACCATCTTCGTGGCCAACCGGAACGACGGCCCAGTTGGCCGCATCGAGGCGGTTGAGCCGGAGGATGCGCTGGTGACCAGGCCTGGCCTGGAGGTCGCCGTCCGGCACCTCCCGCCCGGCGGTGCGGACTTCCTGGCCCGCCTGATCGCGGGCGAGCCTCTCGGCTCGGCTGCCGACGCTGCGTTCTCGGACAGCCCCGAGTTCGATCTTTCCGCCGCCATCGCCGCAATGCTCGAGGCGGGAGCCTTCACCGCCATCCAGCAGGGGCTTGAAGACGATGAGTGTCGAACGGCCAGTCGCCGCCGGTGACAGGCGGCGGGGAGTCGGCGGCGTCACCGCACGGGTGAACGCCGTCGTCCAGGCGATTGCGCAGCCGTCCCTGACGCAGTTCGTCCTGCGCTGCGGCCTCGCCGTCCCGTTCTGGCGGTCCGGCATCAACAAATGGGACGGTTTCCTGCAGCTGAACGATGTCGCCGTGCTGCTGTTCAGCTCGGAATTCCAGCTCCATCTCCCGGGCGGCCCCTATCCCTTCCCGGCCCCCGGCGTCGTGGCCTTCGCCGTCGGCTCGGCAGAGATCCTGCTGCCGAGCCTGCTCATCCTCGGGCTCGCGACACGGCTGGCTGCGCTCGGGCTGCTGGTGATGACGCTCGTCATCCAGCTGACCGTGCCGGATGGCTGGCCGATCCATCTGACCTGGGCGGCGATGGCGCTCGCCGTGATGCGATGGGGGCCAGGACGGCTTTCGCTTGACCGATGGCTCGGCGGACGCTCTGTCTGAACACCGATCGACCGCCTCGGCCCCCCGTCCGGTGTCAGTCCGGCCGGGCGCTGCCCTCGTACATGAAGGACATCGGCTTCGGCCCCGGCATGTAGCCGGTTTCGATGCGATCGACGCGGAACCCGCTCGACTCGATCATGGCCTGGATCGGCCGGTTGAGATGACAGCCGCCGCTGATGCGCCGCCAGGCGGGCGTCAGCCAATCCTGCCACCGGCGAACACCCGCGTCCGGTGCCAGCCCATGCTCGACGAAGAGCAGCCGCCCGGCCGGCCGAAGCACGCGGCGCATTTCGCCGAGCGCCCGGGAGGCGTCCAGGATCGTGCACAGGGTCCAGGTCGTGACGATGGTGTCGACGCTGCGGTCGTCCAGCGGGATCGCCTCCGCCGAGCCGCCGATGAAGGCGGCCGGCGTCCGCGTCCCGCGTGCCGTCTCCCGTGCCATGGCGATGAGCTGCGGGGCTGGCTCCAGGCCCAGCACCTCGCGCACGGACTCTCGATAGAACGGCAGGTTCAGCCCCGACCCGACGCCGATCTCCAGGACGCGCCCTTCAGCCGCACCGACCACCCGCTCGCGATAGGGCAGGAGGCCGCGATTGCGCATCGCCAGATGGCAGAGTCTCGGCAGGACGACGCTGCGGTAGAAACCCATGGCGCGCTTCTCCTCGATCCCGGGACGGCATTGCGGCATCGGTCCGGGCTGACCCGGGCAGTCTATGCGAGTTGCGCCGCCCGCGGACATCGGCGCGATATCCGGTCGGGACCCACGGCGCCCGCCCGGTCCGAGAGCCCGAAGATCCCAGCAAAATCATGCGGTTGAGAAGCATTCGCATTTACAAAATGTGGCGGAAATTCGCTTCTCTCGTCCGACATGCCGGCCTATAAAGGCCGCGCCGGAAGGGCGGCCAGACGGACGGCCTTCACGACGAAGAACGAGATTTGGGGTGGAGCGCCTGCCGATCAAGATCGCGCAGGCTCCACGTGTGACGGGTGAGCGATGACGACCTCTCTTGTGTCGGAGTACTTTCCGATCCTCGTCTTCCTGGCGATCGCCATCGTGATCGCCGGCGCCGCGGTCGGCGCATCCCTCGTCGTCGGGAAGCAGAATCCGGACAGCGAGAAGCTCTCGGCCTATGAGTGCGGCTTCGACGCCTTCGCCGATGCGCGCTCCAAGTTCGACGTCCGGTTCTACCTGGTCTCGATCCTGTTCATCATCTTCGACCTGGAAGTGGCCTTCCTGTTCCCCTGGGCCGTGGCGCTCAAGGACATCGGGATGTTCGGCTTCTGGTCGATGATGGTGTTCCTCGGCGTCCTGACCGTCGGCTTCATCTACGAGTGGAAGAAGGGAGCGCTGGAATGGGAGTGAGCGCGACGCAGCCGGGCAGCCCCGTGGGCGTCGGCACGCCGATCCCGCCGGGCGCCGGGCAGGACGCGGTGATCCGCGCCGCCAACGCCGAGATCCAGGACAAGGGCTTCCTGCTGACCCAGTTCGACTCGCTGATCGACTGGGCGCGCACCGGGTCGCTGTGGCCGATGACCTTCGGCCTGGCCTGCTGCGCGGTGGAGATGATCCACGCCTACATGCCGCGCTACGACCTCGACCGACTCGGGGTCATCCCGCGGCCCAGCCCGCGCCAGTCCGACGTCATGATCGTCGCCGGCACCCTGACCAACAAGATGGCCCCGGCCCTGCGCAAGGTCTACGACCAGATGCCGGAGCCGCGCTGGGTCATCTCGATGGGCTCCTGCGCCAATGGCGGCGGCTACTACCACTATTCCTATTCGGTGGTGCGCGGCTGCGACCGCATCGTCCCGGTCGACATCTATGTCCCGGGCTGCCCGCCGACGGCCGAGGCCCTGGTCTACGGCATCATGCAGCTGCAGAAGAAGATCCGGCGCGGCAACCGGATCGTCCGCTGAGGGATCGGGAAGCAAGAATGGCATCGATCCAGGAACTGACCGATCTCGGCACGGCCCTCGCGGCGGCGCTGGGCGAGGACGTGCTCGGCCATGCGGTGTCGCCGACGGCCGAGCTGACCCTGACCGTCCGGCGCGAGTCGATCGTCCGGGTGCTGACCCATCTGCGCGACGCGCCCGATACCCTGTTCGAGCAGCTGACCGACATCTGCGGCGCCGACTACCCGACCCGGCCGGAGCGGCTGGAGGTCGTCTACCATCTGCTCAGCTTCCGGCATAACCGCCGGATCCGGATCAAGCTGACGACCGACGAGGACACGCCGGTGCCCTCCGCCGCCGGCACCTTCCCGGCCGCGACCTGGTTCGAGCGCGAGGCCTGGGACCTGTACGGCATCTTCTTCGCCGACAATCCGGATTTGCGCCGCATCCTGACCGATTACGGCTTCGAGGGGCATCCGCTGCGCAAGGACTTCCCGCTGACCGGCTATGTCGAGGTCCGCTACGACAGCGAGCAGAAGCGAGTGGTCTATGAGCCGGTGAAGCTGACCCAGGATTTCCGCACCTTCGACTTCCTCAGCCCGTGGGAGGGCATGACGCGCGACGGCCCGGTGCTACCGGGCGACGAGAAGGCGGCGCTGAACGAGCCGAAGGCGTAAGCATCATGGTCGAGACCCAGATCAAGCCCTACACCATGAACTTCGGGCCGCAGCACCCGGCGGCGCACGGCGTGCTGCGCCTGGTGCTGGAGCTGGACGGCGAGGTGGTGGAGCGGGCCGATCCGCATATCGGGCTGCTGCATCGCGGCACCGAGAAGCTGATCGAGTACAAGACCTACATGCAGGCGACGCCGTATTTCGACCGCCTGGACTACGTCGCGCCGATGAACCAGGAGCACGCCTTCGCCCTGGCGGTGGAGCGGCTGCTCGGCGTCACCGTGCCGGAGCGCGGCCAGTACATCCGCGTGCTGTTCTCCGAGATCAGCCGCATCCTCAACCATCTGCTCAACATCACCACCTATGCGCTCGACGTCGGCGCGGTGACCCCGTCGCTGTGGGGCTTCGAGGAGCGCGAGCTCCTGATGGAGTTCTATGAGCGGGTGTCGGGCGCGCGGCTGCACGCCAACTATTTCCGTCCCGGCGGCGTCGCCCAGGACATGCCGGCCGGCTTGGCCGACGACATCTGGGCTTACACCGAGCGCTTCCCGAAATTCGTCGACGACCTCGAAAGCCTGCTGACCGAGAACCGGATCTTCAAGCAGCGCCTGGTCGATATCGGCGTGGTGACGGCGGAGCAGGCCAAGGCCTGGGGCTTCACCGGCGTCATGCTGCGGGCCTCGAACGTGTCCTGGGACCTGCGCAAGTCGCAGCCCTACGAGGTCTACGACAAGCTCGATTTCGACATCCCGGTCGGCCTGACCGGCGACTGCTATGCCCGCTATCTGCTGCGGATCGAGGAGATGCGCCAGTCCAACCGCATCATTCGGCAGTGCCTGGAGCGGATGCCGAAGGACGGCCCGGTGAAGACCACCGACCGCAAGGTGTCGCCGCCGCCGCGGGCCGACATGAAGCGCTCGATGGAAGCGTTGATCCATCACTTCAAGCTCTACACCGAGGGCTACCACGTCCCGGCCGGCGAGACCTATGCCGCGGTCGAGGCGCCGAAGGGCGAGTTTGGCGTCTATCTGGTCGCGGACGGCACCAACCGGCCGTATCGCTGCCGCATCCGCGCCCCGGGCTTCGCCCATCTGCAGGGGCTCGACTTCATGAGCCGGGGGCACATGCTGGCCGATGCCGTCGCGATCATCGGCAGCCAGGACATCGTGTTCGGGGAGATCGACCGATGACGGCCGCAGGGATTGCGCCGGAGGCGGACCAGCCGAAGGAATTCGCCTTCACGCCCGAGAATCTCGAGCGGGCGAAGAAGATCATCGCCAAATACCCCGAGGGCAAGCAGCAGAGCGCGGTGATCCCGCTGCTCGACATCGCCCAGCGCCAGCACCACAACTGGATCCCGCGGGTGGCGATGGACTACGTCGCCGACCTGCTGGAGATGCCGCGGATCCGGGTGTACGAGGTCGCCAGCTTCTACACCATGTTCAACAAGGCGCCGGTCGGCCGCCACTTCTTCCAGGTCTGCACCACCACCCCGTGCTGGCTGCGCGGCTCGGGCGAGGTGATGCGGGCGCTGCAGGACAAGGCCGGCTGCGGCAACCACGAGACCAGCGAGGACGGCCAGTTCTCGGTGCTCGAGGTCGAATGCCTGGGCGCCTGCGTCAACGCCCCGATGGTCCAGATCAACGACGACTTCTACGAGGATCTGGACTACGACAAGACGGTCGCGCTGATCGAGGCGCTGAAGGCCGGCCAGCAGACCACGCCGGGGCCGCAGAACGGCCGCACCAACTCCGAGGCCCTGTCCGGCGCCACCACGCTGCTCAACATGAAGCCCGGCCATCGCCCGGCGGTGCCGTCCTCGGCCACCGCCCCGGATCAGGGAGAGAAGTGATGCTGCGCGACGAAGACCGCATCTTCACCAATCTCTACGGCTGGGACGACTGGGGCCTGGACGGCGCCCGCCGCCGCGGCATCTGGAGCGACACCAAGGCGCTGGTCGATCTCGGCCGCGACAGGATCATCGAGGAGGTCAAGACCTCCGGCCTGCGCGGCCGCGGCGGCGCAGGCTTCCCGACCGGCATGAAGTGGTCCTTCATGCCGAAGGAGAGCAAGGACGGCCGCCCGAGCTACCTGGTCATCAACGCCGACGAGTCCGAGCCGGGCACCTGCAAGGACCGCGAGATCCTGCGCTTCGACCCGCACCGGCTGATCGAGGGCGCGCTACTGGCCTCCTTCGCCATGGGGGCGCACGCCTGCTACATCTACATCCGGGGCGAGTTCTACGGCGAAGCCTCGAACATGCAGGTCGCGATCGACCAGGCCTATGACGCCGGCCTGCTCGGCAAGAACGCGGCCGGCACCGGCTGGGACTTCGACCTGTACCTGCATCGCGGCGCCGGCGCCTATATCTGCGGCGAGGAGACGGCGCTGCTGGAGAGCCTGGAGGGCAAGAAGGGCCAGCCGCGCAACAAGCCGCCGTTCCCGGCCGGCGCCGGCCTCTATGGCTGCCCGACCACGGTGAACAACGTCGAGACCATCGCCGTCGTCGGCGAGATCCTGCGCCGCGGCGGCGCCTGGTTCGCCGGCATCGGCCGGCCGAAGAACCAGGGCACCAAGCTGTTCTGCATTTCCGGCCATGTGAACCAGCCCTGCAACGTCGAGGAAGAGCTCGGCATCCCGATGCGGGAGCTGATCGACCGCCATGCCGGCGGCATCCGCGGCGGCTGGGACAACCTGAAGGCGGTGATCCCCGGCGGCTCTTCCGCTCCGATCCTGCCGAAGGACATCTGCGACACCGTCCTGATGGACTTCGACGCACTGCGCGAGGTCAAGTCGGCGCTCGGCACCGCCGGGCTGATCGTCATGGACAAGTCGACCGACGTGATCTACGCGGTCGCCCGCCTGTCGCGCTTCTACATGCATGAGAGCTGCGGCCAGTGCACCCCGTGCCGCGAAGGCACCGGCTGGATGTACCGGGTGATGCAGCGCATGGTCACCGGCAATGCGCGGTCGGACGAGATCGACATGCTGCTCCAGGTGACCAAGCAGATCGACGGCCGCAGCATCTGCGCCCTGGGCGATGCGGCCGCCTGGCCGGTCCAGGCGCTGATCCGGCATTTCCGCGACGAGATGGAGGAGCGGATCCGCGACTATCGCGACCGCGCCCATCGCCGCGAAGCTGCGGAATAGGAAGGCACCGATGCCCAAGCTGACGATTGACGGGGTCGAGATCGAGGTCGAGCCGGGCACGTCGGTGCTGCAGGCCTGCGAGCGCCTCGGCATCGAGGTGCCGCGCTTCTGCTTCCACGACAAGCTCTCGGTGCCGGCGAACTGCCGCATGTGCCTGGTCGAGATGGAGAAGGCGCCGAAGCCGATCGCATCCTGCGCGATGCCGGCCGGCGACGGCATGGTGATCCGGACGAACACCGATGTCGTGCGCGACGCGCGCCGCGGCATCATGGAGTTCCTGCTGATCAACCATCCGCTCGACTGCCCGATCTGCGACCAGGGCGGCGAGTGCGACCTGCAGGACCAGGCCGTGGCCTATGGCTTCGACCGCGGCCGCTACACCGAAGGCAAGCGGGCGGTCACCGACAAGTATCTCGGGCCGCTGATCGAGACCTTCATGACCCGGTGCATCCAGTGCACCCGCTGCATCCGCTTCATCGACGAGATCGCCGGCGTGCCGGTGCTCGGCGGCGTGAACCGCGGCGAGCACATGGAGATCACCACCTATGTCGAGCAGGCGATCGCGTCCGAGCTGTCGGGCAACCTGGTCGATGTCTGCCCGGTCGGGGCGCTGACCTCCAAGCCCTACGCCTTCAGCGCCCGGCCGTGGGAGCTGCGCAAGACCGAGACGGTCGACGTGCTCGACGCCATCGGCTCGAACATCCGCATCGACGCCCGCGGCGGCGAGGTGATGCGCGTGCTGCCGCGGCTGAACGAGGACGTCAACGAGGAGTGGATCAGCGACAAGACCCGCTACGCCATCGACGGGCTGAAGCGGCGCCGCATCGACCGGCCCTATGTCCGGCGTGACGGCAAGCTGCAGCCGGCCAGTTGGGCCGAGGCCTTCCAGGCCATCGCCGACAAGGCCAAGGGGCTGGACGGCCAGCGCATGGCGGCGATCGCCGGCGACACCGTCGATGCCGAGGCTATGGTCGCGCTGAAGGACCTGATGACCGCCTTCGGCTCGCCGAACCTCGACTGCCGCCAGGACGGGGCCAAGCTGCCGGCCGGGCCGCGCGGCGCCTATCTGTTCAACAGCGGTATCGCCGGGATCGAACAGGCCGACGTCATCCTGCTGGTCGGCACCAACCCGCGCTCCGAGGCGGCGATCGTCAACGCCCGCATCCGCAAGCGCTGGCTGAAGAACGGCCTGACCGTCGGCGTGGTCGGCCCGGCCGTCGACCTGACCTACCGCACCCGCCATCTCGGCGCCGGGCCGGAGACGCTGGCGGCGATCGCCGACGGCACCGACGGCTTCGCCGAGGTGCTGCGCAACGCCAAGGCGCCGCTCTTGATCGTGGGGCAGGGGGCCCTGACCCGCGAGGACGGCGCCCAGGTGCTGGCCGCCTGCCGCCGGATCGCCGAGACCTACGGCCTGGTCCGCGACGGCTGGAACGGCTTCAACGTGCTGCACAGCGCGGCGGCGCGGGTCGGCGGGCTCGACCTCGGCTTCCTGCCGGGCCCGGGCGGCCGCGACGTCGCCGGCATCCTCGACGGCGCCGGCAAGGGCGAGATCGACTTCGTCTGGCTGCTCGCGGCCGACGAGATCGACACCGGCCGGCTGGGCAACGCCTTCGTGGTCTATCAGGGCCATCACGGCGACCGCGGCGCCCACCGCGCCGACGTGATCCTGCCGGGCGCCGCCTACACCGAGAAGAACGCCACCTACGTCAACACCGAAGGCCGCGTGCAGCAGGCCCGCATGGCGGTGTTCCCGCCGGGCGAGGCGCGCGAGGACTGGAAGATCCTGCGCGCCGCCAGCGACGTCCTGGGCCGCAAGCTGCCCTATGACAGCCTGCGCGAGGTGCGCCAGCGCCTGGTCGCGGTCAACCCGGTCTTCGGGACGCCGGACGTGCAGGCGGCGGGCGAGTGGGGGGCCTTCGGCGCCGAGGGCGCGATGGGCACGGCACCCTTCGTCTCGGCGGTCGAGAACTTCTACATGACGGACCCGATCACCCGCGCCTCGGAGACGATGGCGCAGTGCATCGACGAGATCCTGGGCCAGCACAAAGCGGCGGCGGAGTAACGCGGCGATGGACTTCTGGAGCGGATACGCCTGGCCGACGGTTCTCGTCGTCCTTCAGATCATCGCGATCATCCTGCCGCTGATCATCGCGGTGGCCTACCTGACCTACGCCGAGCGCAAGGTGATGGCGGCGATGCAGCTGCGCCAGGGCCCGATGGTGGTCGGCCCCTTCGGCCTGCTGCAGCCGATCGCCGACGGCCTCAAGCTGCTCAGCAAGGAGACGATCATCCCCTCCGGCGCCAACCGGATGCTGTTCATCCTGGCGCCGATGATCACCTTCTTCCTCAGCCTGGTGGCCTGGGCGGTGATCCCGTTCGACGATGGCTGGGTGCTGGCCGACATCAATGTCGGCGTGCTGTACCTGTTCGCGATCTCGTCGCTCGGCGTCTACGGCATCATCATTGCCGGCTGGTCTTCGAACTCGAAATACGCCTTCCTCGGCGGCCTGCGCTCCGCGGCGCAGATGGTGTCCTACGAAGTCTCGATCGGCTTCGTCATGATCACCGTGCTGCTCTGCGTCGGCTCGCTCAACATCTCCGATATCGTCAAGGCGCAGCAGACCATCTGGTTCGCGATCCCGCTGTTCCCGATGTTCGTGATCTTCTTCATCTCGGCGCTGGCCGAGACCAACCGGGCGCCGTTCGACCTGCCCGAGGGCGAATCCGAGATCACCGGCGGCTTCATGGTCGAGTACTCGTCCATGACCTACGCGCTGTTCTTCCTCGGCGAATACGCCAACATGATCCTGATGAGCGGGATGACCACCATCCTGTTCCTCGGCGGGTGGCTGCCGCCCTTCGGTATCGCGCCCTTCACCTGGATCCCCGGCGTGATCTGGTTCGTGGGGAAGATCCTGTTCTGCCTGTTCGTGTTCATCTGGGTCCGGGCGACGCTGCCGCGCTTCCGCTATGACCAGCTGATGCGGCTGGGCTGGAAGGTGTTCCTGCCGTTCTCGCTGGCCTGGGTGGTGATCACCGCCGGCGTGCTCACCGCCTTCGGCTGGCTGCCGAACTGAGAGGCCGAGACCATGGCATTCATCGACCGCACCGCCCGCAGCCTGCTGCTCAAGGAAATCCTGGGCGGGCTGGCACTGACCTTCAGCTACATGTTCAAGCAGAAGGCGACGCTGAACTATCCGTTCGAGAAGGGTCCGCTCAGCCCGCGCTTCCGCGGCGAGCACGCGCTGCGCCGCTATCCGAGCGGCGAGGAGCGGTGCATCGCCTGCAAGCTGTGCGAGGCGATCTGCCCGGCCCAGGCCATCACCATCGAGGCCGAGCCGCGCGCCGACGGCAGCCGCCGCACGACGCGCTACGACATCGACATGACCAAGTGCATCTATTGCGGCCTGTGCCAGGAGGCCTGCCCGGTGGATGCGATCGTCGAGGGGCCGAACTTCGAGTTCGCGACCGAGACGCGCGAGGAGCTTTTCTACAACAAGGAAAAGCTGCTGCAGAACGGGGACCGCTGGGAGGCGCAGCTGGCCGCGAACATTGCGGCCGACGCGCCGTACCGGTAAGACCCGCCTCGCCGGGGATTCGGCCCGGCTCCCGCAGGGGAGCGGCGCCGAGAGGGGTAGAGCAACCGTGACCTCGAGCGTCCGCAAGGGGACGACAGGGAGCACCGTGAGATGATCATCCAGGCCTTGGCCTTCTATCTGTTCGCCGCGATCACCGTGGCTGCCGCCGTGATGGTGATCTCGGCCCGCAACTCCGTGCATTCGGTGCTGTTCCTGATCCTCGCCTTCTTCAACGCGGCGGCGCTGTTCGTGCTGATCGGGGCGGAGTTCCTGGCGATGATCCTGGTCGTCGTCTATGTCGGCGCGGTCGCGGTCTTGTTCCTGTTCGTCGTGATGATGCTGGACATCAACTTCGCCGAGCTCAGGGCCGGCTTCCTGCGCTACCTGCCGATCGGCGCGCTGATCGGCGTGGTGCTGCTGGTCGAGCTGTTCCTGCTGTACGGCTCGGTCGGCGGCCCGTCGATCCTGGCCCCGGCGGCGCAGTCGGGCCCGACCAACACGGCGGCGCTCGGCCAGCTGATCTACACCCAGTACGCCTATCCGTTCCAGGCCGCGGGCCTCGTCCTTCTGGTCGCGATGATCGGGGCGATCGTGCTGACCCTGCGCCACCGCGCCGGCGTCCGCCGCCAGGTGATTTCGCAGCAGCTCGCGCGCCGCCGCGAGGAGGTGATGGTGATCAAGAAGATCGGCACCGGGGAAGGGGCCTGACGCCATGACGATCGGACTCGGGCACTACCTCGTCCTCGCGGCGATCCTGTTCACGCTCGGCATCTTCGGCGTGTTCCTGAACCGCAAGAACGTCATCGTCATCCTGATGTCGATCGAGCTGATGCTGCTCGCCGTCAACATCAACCTCGTCGCCTTTTCGGTCGCCCTCGGCGACCTGGTCGGGCAGGTGTTCGCGCTGTTCGTGCTGACCGTCGCCGCCGCCGAGGCCGCGATCGGCCTCGCGATCCTCGTCGTCTACTTCCGCAACCGCGGCTCGATCGCGGTTGAGGACATCAACATGATGAAGGGCTGAGGCGCCCCCGATGGACATCGCAGCAATCTTCCTGCCGCTGGCCGGCTTCCTGATCGCAGGACTGTTCGGCCGCCTCATCGGCGACCGCGCCTCGATGGCCGTGACGACGCTCGCCGTCTGCGTCGCCTGCGTCATCTCCTGGTGGCTGTTCTTCGACGTCGCCATCGAAGGCAACGTCCGCACCCATTCGCTGCTGCTGTGGATCAGCAGCGGCACCTTCGTCGCCGACTGGGCGCTGAAGTTCGACACGCTGACCGTCGTCATGCTGATCGTGGTCAACACCGTCTCCGCGATGGTGCACGTCTACTCGATCGGCTACATGTCGCACGACCACTCGAAGCCGCGCTTCTTCTCCTATCTCAGCCTGTTCACCTTCGCCATGCTGATGCTGGTGACGGCGGACAACCTGGTGCAGCTGTTCTTCGGCTGGGAAGGCGTCGGCCTGGCCTCCTACCTTCTGATCGGCTTCTGGCACGAGAAGGAGAGCGCCCGCGCTGCCGCGGTGAAGGCGTTCCTGGTCAACCGCGTCGGCGACTTCGGCTTCGCGCTGGGCATCTTCGCCGTCTACAAGATCTTCGGCACGGTGCGGTACGAGGAGATCTTCGCCGCCGCGCCGAACCTGGTGGATGCACGGATCGACTTCCTCGGCATGGACCTGCCGGCCCTGACCACCGCCTGCCTGCTGCTGTTCGTCGGCGCCATGGGCAAGTCGGCCCAGCTCGGCCTGCACACCTGGCTGCCGGACGCGATGGAGGGCCCGACCCCGGTCTCGGCCCTGATCCACGCCGCCACCATGGTCACCGCCGGCGTGTTCATGCTGGCGCGGATGTCGCCGCTGTTCGAATACGCCCCGGATGCGCTGGCCGTGGTCTGCGTCATCGGCGCGCTGACCGCCTTCGTCGCCGCGACGATCGGCCTGACCCAGTTCGACATCAAGCGGGTCATCGCCTATTCGACCATGAGCCAGCTCGGCTACATGTTTTTCGCCATTGGCGTCTCGGCCTACCAGGCGGCGATCTTCCACCTGCTGACCCACGCCTTCTTCAAGGCGCTGCTGTTCCTCGGCGCCGGCTCGGTGATCCATGCCATGGGCGGCGAGCAGGACATGCGCAAGATGGGCGGCATCTGGAAGCTGATCCCCTGGACCTACGCCCTGATGTGGATCGGCAGCCTGGCGCTGGCCGGCATCGGCATCCCCGGCGTGTTCGGCTTCGCCGGCTTCTACTCGAAGGACATGATCCTCGAGGCGTCCTGGGCGGCCCACACCAATGTCGGCGCCTTCGCCTACTGGCTCGGCATCCTGGCGGCGGTGATGACCGCCTTCTACAGCGGCCGCCTCCTGTTCCTGACCTTCCACGGCAAGCCGCGCGCCGACCACCACACCATGGACCATGTCCATGAATCCCCGCCGGTGATGCTGGTGCCGCTCTTGATCCTCGGCACCGGCGCGGTGCTGGCCGGCTTGATCGGCTACGACGTCTTCGTCGGCGAAGGGCGCGAGCACTTCTGGCGCGAGGCGATCCTGGTGCTGCACGGCCAGGACAGCATCGAGGAGGCGCACCACGTCGCCCTCTGGGTCAAGCTGCTGCCGCTGGTCGCCGGACTGATCGGGCTCGCCGCCTCCTGGGTGTTCTACATCCAGGCGCCGGGGCTGCCGGACGCGGTGGTGCGGGCGTTCAAGCCGGTCCACCAGCTGTTCTTCCGCAAGTGGTACTTCGACGAGATCTACGACGCCCTCTTCGTCAAGCCGGCCTTCGTCCTGGGCCGGGCCCTGTGGAAGGGTGGTGACGGGGCTATCATCGACCGGCTTGGGCCGGACGGCGTCGCGGCCACCTCGATCGGCATCGCCCGCCGGGCCAGCCGGCTCGAGAGCGGATATGTCTACCACTATGCCTTCGTCATGGTGATCGGCGTGGTCGCGCTGGTCTCCTGGTATGTCTTCGGCGGCCGGATGTGAGAGTGACTCATGGGTAACTGGCCGATCCTCTCGCTCGCCACCTTCCTGCCGCTGGTCGGAGCAGCCTTGATCCTGCTGCTGGCCCGCGGCAGCGACGCTGCCGTGGCCGCCACCTCCCGCTGGGTGGCGCTGTGGACCACGCTCGTCACCTTCGCCCTCTCGGTCGCCATCTGGCTCGGCTTCGACCCCTCGGTGGTCGGCTTCCAGATGGAAGAGAAGGTGGCCTGGTTCCCGGACCTCGACATCGCCTACCACATGGGCGTGGACGGCATCTCGGTGCTGTTCGTCGTCCTGTCGGCCTTCCTGATGCCGATCTGCATCCTCGCCAGCTGGGAGAGCATCCACAGCCGGGTGAAGGAGTACATGGTCTCGTTCCTGATCCTCGAGACCATGATGATCGGCATGTTCTGCGCGCTCGACTACGTGCTGTTCTACGTCTTCTTCGAAGGCGTGCTGATCCCGATGTTCGTGATCATCGGCATCTGGGGGTCGGGCGAGCGCCGCATCTATGCCGCCTTCAAGCTGTTCCTGTTCACCCTGCTCGGCTCGGTGCTGATGTTGGTGGCCCTTCTGGCCATGTACGTCCAGGCCGGCACCACCGACATCCCGACCCTGCTGGCGACCGATTTCGGCTACGACATGCAGGTCTGGCTATGGCTGGCCATGTTCGCCTCCTTCGCCGTCAAGGTGCCGATGTGGCCGGTCCACACCTGGCTGCCGGACGCGCATGTGGAGGCGCCCACGGCGGGCTCGGTGATCCTGGCCGGCGTGCTGCTGAAGATGGGCGGCTACGGCTTCCTGCGCTTCTCGATCCCGATGCTGCCGGAGGCGACGGCGCTCTTGACGCCGCTAATCTACGGCCTGTCGATCGTCGCGGTCATCTACACCTCCCTCGTCGCCCTGGCGCAGGAGGACATGAAGAAGATGATCGCCTACTCCTCGATCGCGCATATGGGCTTCGTCACCGCCGGCATGTTCTCGCTGACCCAGCAGGGCGTCGAAGGCTCGATCTTCCAGATGCTCAGCCACGGCGTGGTCTCGTCGGCGCTGTTCCTCTGCGTCGGCGTGGTCTATGACCGGCTGCACACCCGCGAGATCGCGCGCTACGGCGGCCTGGCCAACAACATGCCGAAATACGCCGTGTTCTTCATGATCATGCTGCTCGGCTCGGTCGGCCTGCCGGCCACCTCGGGCTTCGTCGGCGAGCTCCTGATCCTGACCGGCCTGTTCCAGGTGAACACCTGGGTCGCGACCCTGACCGCGACCGGCCTGGTGCTCGGCGCCACCTACATGCTGCTCTTGTACCGCAAGGTCATCTTCGGCGAGATCACGCGCGAGGATGTGCGGAAGATGACCGATCTCAGCCCGCGCGAGATCGTGCTCTTCGTGCCGCTGGCCCTGGTGGTGCTGTGGATGGGCATCTACCCGTCCAGCTTCCTGAACGTGATGTCGGTCTCGGTCGACCACCTCATCACCCAATACCACGCCGATCTCGGCCGCGCCGACGCGGTCGCGTTGGCCGTCCGCTGAGCCGGGGATCCGATCGCCATGGTGTCTTTTCCCGATCTGATGCCGGCCCTGCCGGAGATCTTCCTGGCCTGCGCCGGCATGGCGCTGCTGCTGATCGGTGTCTTCCTGGGCGAGAAGTCGACCCGGATCGTCGCCTCGCTGGCGGTGATGTCCTTCATCATCGCCGGCGCCCTGCTGGTGATGGGGTCGGGCGGCCGGACGGTGACCTTCAACGGCATGTTCGTGGCCGACGGCTTCGCCGTCTTCATGAAGATCCTGGTCTTGCTCGGCTCGGCGCTCGCCCTGATCCTGTCGCTCGACTACCTCGAGCATGAGGGCATGTCGCGCTTCGAGTTTCCGGTGCTGTTCGTGCTGGCCACCGTCGGCATGCTGCTGATGATCAGCGCCAACAACCTGATCTCGCTGTATCTCGGCCTCGAACTGCAGAGCCTGTCGCTCTATGTCGTCGCCGCCTTCAACCGGGATTCGGAGCGGTCGAGCGAGGCCGGGCTCAAGTACTTCGTGCTCGGCGCCCTGTCCTCCGGCCTGCTGCTGTACGGCATCTCGCTGGTCTACGGCTTCCTCGGCACCACCAGCTTCGAGGCGCTGGCCCAGGCCCTGTCCGGCCAGGCCGCGGCCGGTGGCGTGCTCGGCGGCAGCGCGATGGGTGTGATCATCGGCCTGGTCTTCATCTGCGCCGCTTTGGCCTTCAAGGTCTCGGCCGTGCCGTTCCACATGTGGACGCCGGACGTCTACGAAGGCGCGCCGACGCCGGTCACCGCCTTCTTCGCGGTGGCGCCGAAGGTGGCGGCCATGGCGCTGTTCGTCCGCGTGCTGGTCGAGCCGTTCGGCCATCTCACCAGCCAGTGGCAGCAGATCATCGTCGTCGCCTCGGCGCTGTCGATGATCCTCGGCGCCTTCGCCGCGATCGCGCAGACCAACATCAAGCGGCTGATGGCCTATTCCTCGATCGGCCATGTCGGCTTCGCCCTGCTCGGCCTCGCTGCCGGCACCCAGCAGGGCATCACCGGCGTGATCGTCTATATGGCGATCTACGTGCCGATGAGCCTGGGCGCCTTCGCCGTGATCCTGTCGATGCGGATCAATGGCAAGCAGGTCGAGGGGATCCAGGACCTCGCCGGCCTCGGCAAGTCCAGCCCCGGCCTGGCCTTCGCCCTGGTGGTCATGATGTTCTCGATGGCCGGCATCCCGCCGCTGGCCGGCTTCTTCGCCAAACTCTACGTGTTCAAGGCGGTGATCGAGCAGGGTTTCATCGTGCTCGCGGTGATCGGCGTGCTGGCCAGTGTGGTGTCGGCGGTCTACTACCTGAAGATCATCCGGGTGATGTATTTCGACGAGCCGAAGGTCGCCTTCGACAAGGCGGAAGGCGCGGCCATCCCGGCGATCCTGGCCGTCTCGACCCTGTTCATCGTCGTGTTCTGGCTGCTGCCGGCGCCGCTGACCGGGGCAGCCCAGGCGGCCGCGGCCAGCCTGTTCGGGGGCTGATGCCCGACAGTCCCACACAGGTCACGCTGCCGGCAGGCTGGCGGCTCGACGCAAGGGACAGCGTCGGCAGCACCAATGACGAGGCACGGGTGCTCGCCGCGGCGGGCGCCCCGCATGGCACCATCGTCTCGGCCCGGCGGCAGGACGCGGCCCGGGGCCGGCGCGGCCGCGCCTGGTCCGCGCCGGAAGGCAACCTCTACTGCTCGGCGATCCTGCGGCCGCAGGTGCCGTTCAGCCGGGCCGGGGAGCTGACCTTCGTGGTCGGCATCGCCGTGGCCGACGCGGTGGCCGGCTTCGGGCTCGAGCCGAAGCTGAAATGGCCGAACGATGTGCAGATCGCCGGCGACAAGATGTGCGGCATCCTGCTGGAAGCCGCGGTTGCGCCGGACAGGACGGTCGACTGGATCGTCGCCGGGATCGGGGTGAACGTCGCCCACCACCCCCAGCTCGCCGATTACAACGCCACCAGCCTGCACGCCGCCGGCGCCAAGGACGCGACGGTCGAGGCGCTGCTGGAGCGGCTGGCGGCGGCGCTGGACCGGCGCCTGGCGGAATGGCGGGCAGGGGGCTTCGACGCCACCCGGGCGGCCTGGCTGGGCCGTGCCGTCGGCCTCGGTGCCCGCATCAAGGTGCGGCTCGAGACCGAGACGCTGGAGGGCGTGTTCGAGCAGATCGACCCCAGCGGCGCTCTGATCTTGCGCACCGACACCGGCCGGCACAGCATCACCGCGGGCGACGTCTTCTTCGGGAGGGGCTGAGATGCTTCTCGCCATCGATGCAGGCAATACCAACATCGTCTTCGCGGTGTTCGACGGGGCGCAGCAGAAGGGCCAGTGGCGCATCGCCACCGACAGCCGCCGCACCTCCGACGAATACGCGGTCTGGCTGGTCTCGCTGATGGCGATGCGCGGGCTGCGCCCGGTCGACGTCACCCGCTCGATCCTGTCCAGCGTGGTGCCGGCCGCCACCTTCAACCTGGCCAAGCTGTGCCGCGACCATTTCGGCACCGACCCGATGCGGGTGGGCGACCCCGAGGTCCAGCTCGGCATCAAGAACCTGCTGCGCAACCCGCGCGAGGCCGGCGCCGACCGCCTGGTCAACGCCGTCTCCGCCGGCGCCGCCTATCCCAAGCCGCTGATCGTGGTCGATATCGGCACCGGCACCACCTTCGACGTGGTCAACGCCGATGGCGACTTCGTCGGCGGCATCATCGCCCCGGGACCCCAATTGGCGCTCGACGCGTTGCACAAGGTGGCGGCCCAGCTGCCCAAGGTCGAGATCGTGCGGCCGGAGCAGGTGATCGGCTACGGCACCATCAGCGCCATGCAATCCGGCATGTTCTGGGGCTATCTGAGCATGATCGAAGGGCTGATCACCCGCATCAAGGCCGAGCTGTCGCCGACCGGCACGCCGCCGGTGACGGTGATCACCACCGGCGGCCTCGGTAGCGTTTTCGCCCAGGCGACCCATATGATCGACCACATCGACAGCGAACTGACCCTGCGCGGACTGCGCCTCATCTACGAGCGAAACACCACCACATGAATGCATCTCCCGCGGCCGGCGCCAACGGCCCCGACGACGCCCTGTACTTCCTGCCGCTCGGTGGCGCCGGGGAGATCGGGATGAACCTCTATCTCTACGGTCATGCGGGCCACTGGCTGATGGTCGATTGCGGGGTCACCTTCGCCGACGAATCGGTGCCGGGCGTCGACCTGATCGTGCCCGACCCGGTGTTCATCGAGCAGCGGCGCGACAAGCTGCTGGCGCTCGTGATCACCCATGCGCATGAGGACCATGTCGGCGCCATCACCCATCTGTGGCCCGACCTGCGCTGCCCGATCTACGCCACGCCCTTCACCGCCGCGGTGCTGCGGATCAAGCTGCGCGAGACCGATTTCGCCGACCAGGTACCGATCATCGAAGTGCCGCTGGGAGGCGATGTCGAGATCGGCCCGTTCGGCGTCGGCTTCATCACCATGACCCATTCGGTGCCGGAGCCGAACGCCCTGGTGATCCGCACCAGGCACGGCAATGTCATCCACACCGGTGACTGGAAGCTGGACCCGGCGCCGCAGATCGGCGCCGTGACCGACGAAGCCAAGCTGCGCCGGCTCGGCGACGAGGGCGTGCTCGCGGTGATGGGCGACAGCACCAACGCCCTCAACCCCGGCCGTTCCGGCTCGGAGGAGGAGGTGCGCATCGGGCTGGCCGAGGTGATCAAGGCCCAGCGGAACCGCGTCGTCGTCACTTGCTTCTCCTCCAATGTCGCGCGCATCCACAGCGTGGCGCTGGCGGCACAGCAGGCCGGGCGGCAATGTGCCCTGGTCGGCCGGTCGCTGTGGAAGATCATGGAGGCGGCGCAGGCCACCGGCTACATGACCGACCTGCCGGAGCCCTTCGTGCGCGAGGACCAGGCCGGCTACATCCCGCGCGACAAGATCGTGCTGATCTGCACCGGCAGCCAGGGCGAGGCGCGGTCGGCCCTGTCCCGCATCGCCGGCGACAGCCATCCGCACATCACGCTCGAGGCCGGCGACACGGTGGTATTCTCGGCCCGCGAGATCCCGGGCAACGAGAAGGCGATCGGCCGGGTGCAGAATGCGCTGGTCGGGCAAGGCGTCACCCTGATCACGCCGGACGACGCCAATGTGCACTGCTCCGGCCACCCGGCGCGGGACGAGCTGACCACCCTCTACCAGTGGCTGAAGCCGCAGGCGGTGGTGCCGGTGCATGGCGAGGAGCGGCACATGCGCGCCCATGCGGCGCTGGCCGAGGCCGGGCAGGTGAAGCAGACGCTGATCCCCCGCAACGGCGCCCTGATCCGCCTGGCGCCCGGGCCGCTGGAGATCGTCGACAATGTCGAGCACGGGAAGCTGGCGCTGGACGGGCACCATCTGGTGCCGATCGGCGGCGAGGCGATCCGCGACCGCCAGCGCATCATCCACAACGGCGCCGCGGTGGTGACCCTGGTGCTCGACCGCGACGGCCGTCTGGCCGCCGACCCGCGGGTGGCGCTGCTCGGCATCGAGGACGCCGAGGACCAGGCCGACAGCGAGGCCGAGGTGGCGGACGAGGTGCGTTCGGCGATCGGGTCCCTGCCGCGGGCCCAGCGCAACGACGACACCGCGATCACCGAGGCGGCGCGGGTGACGGTGCGGCGCACGATCCGCAGCTGGCACGGCAAGAAACCGGTCACCGAAGTGCATCTGGTCCGGCTCTGATCATGATCGGCCGGCTCAACCATGTCGCCATCGCCGTGCCGGACCTTCCGGCCGCGGTGGCGCTCTATGGTGGGACGCTGGGGGCGGAGGTGTCGGCGCCGGTCGATCTGCCGGAGCACGGCGTGACCACCGTCTTCGTCACCTTGCCCAACACCAAGATCGAGTTGCTGCACCCGCTGGGCGAGGGCTCGCCGATCGCCAAGTTCCTGGAGCGCAACCCGAAGGGCGGCATCCATCACCTCTGCTACGAGGTCGAGGACATCCGGGCCGCGCGGGACCGTCTGGTCGCCGCCGGGCTGCGCGTGCTCGGCGACGGCGAGCCGAAGATCGGCGCTCATGGCAAGCCGGTGCTGTTCCTGCACCCGGCCGACCTGGCCGGCACCCTGACCGAGATCGAGCAGGTCTGAGGCCAGGACGAAAAGCCCCATGTCGCCCGGCACCACGGGCGGGTAAGAGGGCAGACACTCCGGGAGGGACCGCATGGGCCTGGTCAGCGGCATCGTCGTCTTCGTCATCATCTGGTGGACCGTGATCTTCATGGTCCTGCCCTGGGGCGTGCGGCCCGAGGTCGACGATGCGCAGCCGGGCCACCAGGTCGGGGCGCCGGCCAATCCGCGGATGTGGCGCAAGGTGCTGATCACCACCGCCATCACCATCGTGCTATGGGTGGTGATCGACATCCTCATCACCGAGAACGTGTTCTCCTTCCGGGACTGGGCGGAATCATGGACGAGAGCGCAGCAGTGAAGGATCCGGTGCCGGCGAAGACCTACTGTGCCTTCGCCAAGCGCGACCCGCTGCACAAGGCCTATCACGATACCGAATATGGCTTCCCGGCCCGCGACGATGCGGTGCTGTTCGAGCGGCTGATCCTCGAGATCAATCAGGCCGGGCTGTCATGGGACCTGATGCTGAAGAAGCGCGAGACCTTCCGTCGCGCCTATGCCGGCTTCGACATCGACAAGGTCGCGGCGTTCGGCGACGCCGACCGCGCCCGGCTGCTGGCCGATCCCGGGGTGATCCGCAACCGGCTGAAGGTCGACGCCGCGATCGACAACGCCAAGAGGCTGCAGGCGATCCGGGAGAGCCACGGCTGCTTTGCCGCCTGGCTCGACGCTCACCACCCGCTGGCCAAGGCGGAGTGGGTGAAGCTGTTCAAGAAGACCTTCCGCTTCACCGGTGGCGAGATCGTCGGCGAGTTCCTGATGAGCCTGGGCTACCTGGCCGGCACGCACCATCCCGGCTGCCCGGTCTACGCCACGATCCTGAAGCTCGATCCGCCCTGGCGGCGAGGAGCATGACGTCGTCGTCTCTGCCCTCTGCAGCATATGTAAGCATGCACAAAAAAACGGCAGGGCCGAAGCGCCTGCCGGTCGAAAACCTGTCTTTTTAATTGTGTCCAGCGGATTTTAATCCTGCCGGCACTCCCGACAGTTTCCTCCCTAAACTCGAGCCTGCCCTTGTCATTCTTTTTGTTCAGGCGAGGCGGACCTTAGCGAGGAATAGCGGGGCTGTCACGCAGAATCGCATGCCCCCCATGCGGTCAGATCGGGGCGAATTTGTGCACAAACAAATCCGCCGGAATCGCCGCCGCCGGACCCATGTCCCACACGCAGCCGGCGAGCGCTTCAATGCCCACCTAGGTGAGGAAGCCGGAGGCTATTCCATGGGCGATTGCGCAAGCCGGCGGCATCGCCGCGGCGCGGACCACGGAGGTCATTCATTCCGGTCGTGCATTGAACCATACCAAAACCGGGGCTGGCGATCTCGGCCGCTTCCGCTCACTCATTCTGGTCTGGGGGCTGCTCACCAGCAGATTCGTTCAATCATTCCTTCAGTTATTCCACGCTGATTCACAATTGGCTCTCAGGGCACAGCAACGGAGGACAGGCCGATGACGGATGCACCAGCGACCGGACAAGGGAATGGAGGCCGGAGCGGTGACGCCGACCTGGCGAACCAACCGAGATTTACCAGCTGGGTCGATGCCCTGACGAGGGCTAACGCCAGTGGCAACCTCCCCTCATCGTCCCGGGCGGGGAACGGCGGCGGTGGACAGCAGGAGGGGGCCATCACCGCGGCATCGCCGCAGCCTGCCCCGGGGGGCGAGTGGATCGAGATGCTGCCGTCCGGAGCGGAAGTGACAGCGGCAGTCACCGAGTTGCTCCACCGCGACCTCGAGCTCGCCCGGAAGGTGGACGCCGTCTTCAAGGATCCCGACTTCGTTGCCTTCATGGGCACTCGGACTGACTCGGACGATCCGGAACATACCGCTCCGGACCTGGAGGCGGTCCAGGCCGCTGTCCGGCAAATCATCAACGAGATTGGCGCGAGACCGTCCGACAAAAATGCCGCCATCCGCTGGGGGCTCAATTTCTGGCAGGTTGCCAAGACGACGGGCCTGATCAGCCTCCTGGGTTTCGGTCTCCGGCCAGGTTTCCAATCCTTGACCGCTCAGTCGCTGAAGCTTGGCCAGCCTGACGAAAATACCGGGCTTGCCGAAGGCGTCTACTACACAGGTCAGGCTGTCAGCTCTCTCATCATGCTGACCTCGGCCGCCTTGAACGCCAAAGACCAGAAGTGGGATGCGACCATCGGAGACCTTATCTATACCTTGTCCATGCTAGGCGGTATTGGATTCGCGAAAAGCTACGACGTCGCTGCCAGCCTTGCGCCGGCGACGGTGGGCGCCGCTTTCTATGCAACCTTCACTGAAATCTTAAAGACATTCAGGACGATAAAGGTGCCGCAGCTTGCCGGCGTCGACCCGACCGGTTGGAGAAAGATCGGAGTATATATGGCGGGGGCCACTACGTTTACCTTGAGTTTCATTCCTGCCACAGCTTGGTCATATTCAAACGATTACGTCGGGCCCGGCGGGTTCGCAGACCAGAATGCCGGCGACCTCATCCGAAGAGGAGCCCAGATCGGCGCCTTGTGGGCCGGAGCGCTGGTCGGTTACAGCACCCTGACGCCGCCGCTCGTGAAACTGGTCGCGGGCAACCAATTCGGAGCCATCGGCCCGCTCGAATACGAGGCCGAGTGGAAATCGAACAAGGAATTACTTGAGAAGAGTCCAAAGGAATTGCTAAAATCTGCATTTTCGGTTGCAAACGATAGCAATAAGTTCTTTGCATTCGTCCTGGTGTTCAATACGTATTTAGCGCTCAATGGAGGAGTGCGGCTAGGCCCAGCGGGGCGGGATGCCATTCCGAATGAAGCGCTCCGTATATTCGTCAATACAGTAATTTCAAGCATTTTTTGTCTAGGTCTCTGTTATATTTACGAAATGCAATACGGCACGAGGAAGCAGAAGCCAAGCGAGATCTTGACCGAAGGCAGCGAAGGACACGATCGGGTGGAGGCTGCCCTGGATGCGTTTTACGGTGAGGTGGTCGCAGCGGAAGAACCGATCCCGATAGCGGACCTGCCCGATCTGATCGCGCAACGTGCAGCCACTTTGGAGACCGACGCGGAGAGCGCATTGTTCACCGTACTTGTCTACACCCAGACAGTGCCCCGGGCGATCGAAGAGGACCGGATATCGAATGTGGCGTCCACGCCGCCGCGGTCGGAGGAGGGCGGATCTGACGCAGATGATCCGGAGCGAGCAGCCTTGCCGCCGGAGGACGATGTCAGTCCGGGCGGAACCCGATGACCGGCGGCCGCCCTGCTGGCGGCCTCCGACATCACTCCCCGGGGCACGAACATTGCGGCGAGTGTCGGGAGTTTCGCGATGCCGCGGAACCCCGCATGGACAGGCTGCCGGTCCTTCCCTAAAGTCGCGCGCCTGAAGTGTCCCAACGGTTCCAGACGAAGGCCCGCTCGATGCGCCTGTCCCAGTTCTTCCTGCCCACCCTGAAGGAGAATCCCAGCGAGGCGCAGATCGTGTCGCACCGGCTGATGCTGCGCGCCGGCATGATCCGCCAGCAGGCGGCCGGCATCTATTCGTGGCTGCCGCTTGGCTTCCGGGTGCTGAAGAAGATCGAGCAGGTGGTGCGCGAGGAACAGGACCGCTTCGGCTGTCAGGAGATCCTGATGCCGACGATCCAGCCGGCCGATCTGTGGCGCGAGAGCGGCCGCTACGACGATTACGGCAAGGAGATGCTGCGCATCCGCGACCGCAGCGACCGCGACATGCTGTACGGGCCGACCAATGAGGAGATGGTCACCGACATCTTCCGCTCGTCGGTGAAGAGCTACAAGCAGCTGCCGCAGCTGCTGTACCACATCCAGTGGAAGTTCCGGGACGAGGTGCGCCCCCGCTTCGGCGTGATGCGCGGCCGCGAGTTCCTGATGAAGGACGCCTACAGCTTCGACATCGACTACGAGTCCGCGCGGCGGTCGTACAACAAGTTCTTCGTCTGCTACCTCAGCACCTTCGCCCGGCTGGGGCTGAAGGCGGTGCCGGTGAAGGCCGACACCGGCCCGATCGGCGGCGATCTGAGCCACGAGTTCCAGATCCTGGCCGAGACCGGAGAAAGCCAGGTCTATGTCGATCCGCGGCTGCTGGAGCTGGACACCGAGGCGCGGCAGCTCGGCCCCGACGATGATCTGGCCGCCTTCGTCGACCGCGTCACCGGCCTCTACGCCGCGGCGGACGAGATGCACGATGCGGCCAACTGCCCGGTCCCGGCAGCCGAGCTGCAGACCCGGCGCGGCATCGAGGTCGGCCACATCTTCTATTTCGGCTCCAAATACTCGGCGCCGATGGGCGCGACCGTGGCCGGGCCGGACGGCACCCCGCGGCCGGTCGAGATGGGCAGCTACGGCATCGGCGTGTCGCGCCTGGCCGGCGCCATCATCGAGGCCAGCCATGACGAGGCCGGCATCATCTGGCCGGATGCGGTGGCGCCCTTCGATGTCGGGCTGATCAACCTGAAGCCGGGCGACGCCGCCTGCGACGCGGCGGCCCAGGACCTGTACCAGCGCTTCCAGGCCGCCGGCCTCGACCCGCTCTACGACGACCGCGACGAGCGGGCAGGGGCGAAGTTCGCCGAGATGGACCTGATCGGCCTGCCCTGGCAGGTGGTGATCGGGCCGCGCGGCGCCGCCAACGGCGTGGCCGAGATCAAGCGCCGGGCCACCGGCGAAAAGATCGAGCTGCCGCTCGACGCGGTGGTGGCGCGGATCAAGGGCTGAGCCCGCGATCCGCCGGTGCCAGCATGTTCAACGCCTTCGAACGGACCGTCGCCTTCCGCTACCTGCGGGCCCGCAGGAAGGAAGGCTTCATCTCCGTCATCGCCGGCTTTTCCTTCCTCGGCATCCTGCTGGGCGTGGCGACGCTGATCATCGTCATGTCGGTGATGAACGGCTTCCGCGCCCAGCTGGTGCAGCGCGTGCTCGGCTTCGACGCCCATCTCAAGGTCAGCGCCGCGGCCGGCGCCGGCCTGCCGGATTATGGCCCGCTGGCAGACCGGCTGCGGCAGGTGCCGGGCGTGGTGCGGGTGACGCCGGTGATCGAGGACCAGGCGCTGGTCAGCCGCGATTCCGACTTCACCAGCTTCCAGGGCGCGCCGGCGGCGGTTGAGGGTGTCGAGCCGGCGGATTTCCTCGGCCGTCCGGCGATCGCGAGGTCGATCCTGATCGACAGGCCGGAGGATTTCTCCGGCACCGACGGGGTCGCCATCGGCAGCGGCCTGGCCGGCCAGTTCGGCGTCCGTCTGGGCGACGAGCTGACGCTGGTCACGCCGCATTTCAACCGCACCGCCTTCGGCTTGGTGCCTCGGGCCAAGACCTACACCGTGGCCGCGATCTTCACGACCGGGCTGCAGGAGGTCGATTCCGCCACCGTCTTCATGCCGCTCGAGGCGGCGCAGCAGCTGTTCCAGATGAAGGACCAGGCCGGCGGCCTCGACATCTTCACCACCGATCCGGAGCGGCTCGACGCCGTGCGGGCGAAGGTGGCCGAGACGGTGGGGCCGGACCTCAAGGTGTCGGACTGGCGCGACGCCAACGCCACCATCTTCACGGCGCTGCAGGTCGAGCGCAGCGCCATGTTCATCATCCTGACCCTGATCATCCTGGTGGCGGCCTTCAACATCGTCTCCAGCCTGGTGATGCTGGTGAAGGACAAGGGCGGCGACATCGCCATCCTGCGCACCATGGGGGCTTCGCGCGGTGCCATCCTGCGCATCTTCTTCCTGGCCGGCGCCACCATCGGCACGGTCGGCACCCTGGCCGGGCTGGCGCTCGGCCTCGGGCTCGCCGCCAATGTCGACGCCATCCGCGAATGGCTGCAAAGCGTGCTCGGCCCCGGCACCTTCGCCGCCGAGTTCAGCTTCCTGGCCTCGCTGCCGGCGCTGGTCGATCCGGGCCAGGTGGTCGCGGTCTGCCTCCTTGCCATCGGCCTGACCTTCCTGGCCTCGATCTTCCCGGCCTGGCGGGCCGCCCGGCTCGATCCGGTGGAGGCCCTGCGCTATGAGTGACGCCGCCATGACCACCGCCGCCGAGGTGCTTCGCCTCGAAGGGATCCGCCGCAGCTTCCACCAGGGCGAAACCCGGCTCGACGTGCTGCGCGGCGCCGGGCTGTCGCTGGCCGGGGGCGAGATCGTCGCCCTGGTCGGCCCCAGCGGCGCCGGCAAGTCGACCCTGCTGCACATCGCCGGCCTGCTGGAGCAGCCGGATGGCGGCACCATCACCATCGCCGGCCAGCGCTGCGACGGGCTGGGCGACGGGCCGCGCACGGCGCTGCGCCGCTCGGCCATCGGCTTCGTCTACCAGTTCCACCACCTGCTGCCGGAGTTCAGCGCCATCGAGAACGTGGTGCTGCCGCAGATGATCGCCGGCCAGCCGCGGGCTGCCGCGCGCCAGCGGGGGCGCGATCTACTGGCCCGGGTCGGCCTGGCCGGGCGGCTGGAGCATCGCCCGGCCCAGCTGTCGGGCGGCGAGCAGCAGCGCGTCGCCATCGCCCGGGCGCTGGCCAACGCACCGAAGGTGCTGATCGCCGACGAGCCGACCGGCAATCTCGACCACACCACCTCGGACGCCGTGTTCGAGATGCTGGTCGAGGTGGTGCGGTCGACCGGCGTCGGCGCCCTGATCGCGACCCACAACCTGGATCTGGCCGCACGCATGGACCGGGTGGTGGAGATGCGCGACGGCGTGCTGGCGGCGCGGTAGGGGTGCGGCGAGCGCCCGTTCCATGATATACTTTGAAAAATGTATATGGATGGAGGGTTGCCGTGCAGGTTGCCAAATGGGGAAACAGCTTGGCCGTCCGCTTGCCTGCCGCCGTGGTCGAGGCGCTGAATCTGAAGGAAGGCGACGACATCGAAATCCACGTCCAGGACAAGCGGGAGTTCGGCGTGTCGCGCAAGCCCGGGCGGGAGGAGTGGCTGGCCCGGCTTCGAGCGTTCCGCGGCCGCCTGCCCGAGGATTTCAAGTTCGATCGGGACGAGGCGAATGCCCGGTAGCTTCTTCGATTCGAACGTGCTGCTCTACATCGCGTCCGCGGATAAGGCCAAGGCGGATCGGGCGGAACGCCTGATCGCCGAAGGCGGCACGATCAGCGTCCAGGTGCTGAATGAAATCGCGAATGTAGCTCGCCGGAAGATGACGTTGTCGTGGGACGAGACACGGGCGTTCCTGTCGATGGTGCGTGCCCTCTTGCCGGTGGAGCCGCTGACCGCGGCGCTTCACGACACGGGCCTCGCGATGGCCGAGCGATATGGCTTCTCGATCTACGACGCCATGATCGTCGCCGCGGCGCTTCAGGCCGATTGCGAGACGCTCTGGTCGGAGGATATGCAGCACGGGCTGATCGTCGAGGGTCGGCTGCGCATCGCCGATCCCTTCGCACCGGCATCCGGTCCCTGAGAGACCTATGTTCAACGCCTTCGAACGCACCGTCGCCTTCCGCTACCTGCGGGCCCGCCGCGGCCAGGGCTTCGTCTCGCTGATCGCCGGCTTCTCGCTGCTCGGCATCATCATCGGCGTCGCGACGCTGATCACCGTCACCTCGGTGATGAACGGCTTCCAGACCGAGCTGCTGGCCCGGTTCCTCGGCCTCAACGCCCATGTCAGCGCCGCTCCCCTGGGCGGGGCCGCCATCGCCGATTACGAGGCGGCGGCCGGGCGGCTGCGCGGGGTCGATGGCGTCACCCAGGTCGTGCCGGTGGTCGAGGGCCAGGCGCTGGCCAGCGCCGGCAAGGCCTCGGCCGGCGTCCAGATCCGCGGCGAAAGCCCGGAGGACTTCCTGGCCCGACCGCTGGTCGCCCAGAACTTGCAACTGCAGGCGCCCGGCGCCTTCGCCGGCGGCGACGCGGTGGCGATCGGCCGCGGCCTGGCCGAAAAGCTCGGCCTCGCCCTCGGCGGCAAGCTCACCCTGCTGGCGCCGGCCGCGGCCGGGCAGGGGGAGCAGTCCGCCGGTCCGACCGCGCGGGCCTTCACCGTGGTCGCGATCTTCGATGCCGGCCTCTACCAGTTCGACAGCGGCGTCGCCGTGCTGCCGTTGCCGGCGGCGCAATCGCTCCTCGGGCTCAAGGGCGTGTCCCGGCTCGACCTCTATGTCCGCGACCCGGACCGGATCGGCGAGATCGCCGCGGCCCTGCAGCAGGCCGCCGGCCCCGGAATCCGCTTTTTCGACTGGAAGCAGGCGCTGTCCGGCTATCTCGACATCGTCGCCGGGCAGCGCAACGTGCTCTTCGTGATCCTGTCGCTGATCGTGCTGGTGGCGGCCTTCAACATCATCTCCAGCCTGATCATGCTGGTGAAGGAGAAGGGCGCCGACATCGCCATCCTGCGCACCATGGGCGCCTCGCGCGGGTCGATCCTGCGCATCTTCTTCCTGGCCGGCGCCACCATCGGCATCATCGGCACCCTGGCGGGGCTCGGCCTCGGCATCGCCCTGGCCGACAGCCTGGAGACGCTGCGGCAAGGACTGCAGCAGCTGACCGGCACGCCGATCTTCGACCCCAGGCAATACTCCCTGACCCGGATCCCAACCGAGATCGACGCCGCCGAGGTGATGCTGGTCTGCGGCATGGCGCTGGCCCTGTCGCTGCTGGCCTCGATCTACCCCGCCTGGCGGGCCGCGCGCCTCGACCCGGTCGAGGCTCTGCGGTACGAGTGAGCGTTTGCCCGATGTGAGGAGAGGCCTTAAAATCGTGGCATGCGAACCGGACCAACGACGACCCCTGGGCGTAAGGCTATCGATCTCCTCGCCGAGTTGGATCGGAACCGGGAATCGGCCCTGATTGCGCAACTCGAAGGCATTGCCCGCGGAGATCAGGCAGTCGAGGCGGGGCGGACGCTGACGCAAAGCGAGGCCATGCAGCGCATGGCGCGATGGCTGAGCTAGAGGTCCGCTGAGAATATAGACGCCAAACGAGGCGACCTATTTATTGTCATTGCCAGGCTTGACCCGGCAATCCAGAAGATCCCGACAGTCTGTGGACGCCCGGGTCGAGCCCGGGCATGACAGTTTTGGGTTCGGTTGCTGTCCGAGATAGCCTATCAATAAACCGTCGCCCGATTCCCCGAACCGGGCCGTCCCCATTCCGTCGCCGCGGAGAGCCGCCGCATGCCACACGCCGATTTCGTCCATCTGCGCGTGCACAGCGCCTATTCCCTGTCGGAAGGGGCGATCAAGATCAAGGAGCTGGTCGGCATCTGCAAGAAGCTGCAGATGCCCGCCGTTGCGGTCACCGACACCGGCAACCTGTTCGGCGCGCTGGAATTCTCCTTCGCCGCCAAGGACTACGGCATCCAGCCGATCATCGGCACCATCCTCAGCATCACCCGGGCGGAGACGGAATCGGGCGCCCGCGTCGGCGGCCCGGCCATCGCCGAGCCCGACTGCCTGGTGCTGCTGGCCCAGAACGAGGCCGGCTACGAGAACTTGATGGCGCTGACCAGCCGCGCCTATCTGGAGACCGAGCAGGGGCTGGCGCCGCAGCTCGCGCTGGAAGCCCTGGAAGGCCACACCGAGGGCGTCATCGCCCTGACCGGCGGGCCGAAGGGCCCGGTCGGCCGCCTGCTGCTGGCCGAGCATCCGGAGCGGGCGCTGGCCACGCTGCGCTACCTGAAGACGCTGTTCCCCGGCCGGCTCTATGTCGAGCTGATGCGGCATGGGATGGAGGAAGAGGACCGGATCGAGGCCGGGCTGATCGACCTCGCTTATCAGGAGGACGTGCCGCTCGTCGCCACCAATGACTGCTTCTTCGCCGGCGAGGACATGTACGAGGCGCATGACGCGCTCTTGTGCATCGCCGACGGCACCTATGTGGTCGAGGCCAACCGCCGGCGGGTGACCCGCGATCACCGCTTCCGCTCGGCCGAGGAGATGCGGCAGCTCTTCGCCGACCTGCCGGAGGCGGTCGACAACACGCTGGTGATCGCCCGGCGCTGCGCCGTGATGCCGAAGAAGCGGAACCCGATCCTGCCGACCTTCCCGAGCGAGGCCGGCCGGACCGAGGCGGAGGAGTTGCGCGCCCAGGCGCATGACGGGCTCACGGCCCGGCTGGAAGCGCATGTCTACACGCCGGAGATGACGGCGGAGGAGCGCGAGGCGGTGCGGGAGAAATACACCGCCCGGCTCGACTACGAGCTCGACGTCATCGAGAAGATGGGGTTCCCGGGTTACTTCCTGATCGTCTCGGACTTCATCAAATGGTCCAAGGCGCACGACATCCCGGTCGGGCCGGGCCGCGGCTCCGGTGCCGGCTCGGTCGTCGCCTGGGTGCTGACCATCACCGATCTCGACCCGCTGCGCTTCGGCCTGCTGTTCGAGCGCTTCCTGAACCCCGAGCGCGTGTCGATGCCCGACTTCGACATCGACTTCTGCCAGGACCGGCGCGACGAGGTGATCACCTATGTCCGCGACAAATACGGCCACGACCGGGTCGCGCAGATCATCACCTTCGGAAAGCTGCAGGCCCGCGCCGTGCTGCGCGACGTCGGCCGGGTGCTGCAGATGCCGTACGGCCAGGTCGACCGCATCTGCAAGCTGGTGCCGAACAATCCGGCCAACCCGGTCACCCTGGCCCAGGCGATCGAGGGCGAGCCGGCGCTGCAGCAGGAGCGCGACAACGACCCGGCGGTGCGCCACCTGATCGATCTGGCGATGAAGCTTGAGGGCCTCTACCGCCACGCCTCGACCCACGCCGCCGGCGTGGTCATCGGCGACCGGCCGCTGCACCAGCTGGTGGCGCTGTACCGAGACCCGCGCTCACCGATCCCGGCCACCCAGTTCAACATGAAGTATGTCGAGCAGGCCGGGCTGGTGAAGTTCGACTTCCTCGGCCTGAAGACGCTGACGGTGCTGCGCACCGCCGAGAACCTGATCAAGGCCAGCGGCGTCGAGATCGACCTGGCGCATATCCCGCTCGACGACACGCCGACCTACACCATGCTCGGCCGGGCGGAGGCGACCGGCGTGTTCCAGCTGGAAAGCTCGGGCATGCGCGATGTGCTGCGGCGGATGAAGCCGAACCGCATCGGCGACATCATCGCGCTGGTGGCGCTGTACCGCCCCGGCCCGATGGACAACATCCCGACCTTCATCGAGGTCAAGAACGGCACCAAGGCGCCCGACTACCTGCACCCGTCGCTGCAGCCGATCCTGGAAGAGACCTACGGCATCATGGTCTACCAGGAGCAGGTGATGCAGGTGGCGCAGACGCTGGCGGGCTACTCGCTCGGCGGCGCCGACCTGCTGCGCCGCGCCATGGGCAAGAAGATCAAGGCGGAGATGGACGCCCAGAAGGCCACCTTCGTCGAGGGCGCTGTGGCCCGCGGCGTGCCGGCCGGCCAGGCCTCCACCATCTTCGACCAGGTCGAGAAGTTCGCCGGCTACGGCTTCAACAAGTCGCACGCCGCCGCCTATGCCATCGTCGCCTACCAGACCGCTTATCTGAAGGCCAACCATCCGGTCGAGTTCCTGGCGGCGTCGATGACGCTCGACCTCGGCAACACCGACAAGCTGAACGTTTTCCGGCAGGAGCTGACGCGCCTGCGCATCAAGCTGCTGATCCCCGACATCAACAAGTCCGATGCTGTCTTCGCGGTCGAGACCCTGCCCGACGGCAGCAAGGCGATCCGCTACGCCCTCGGCGCGATCAAGGGGGTGGGGCCGGAGGCGATGCGCAGCCTGGTGATCGAGCGCGAGCGCGGCGGACCCTTTAAAGACCTGTTCGACCTGGCCCGGCGGCTCGACCTCAAGCTCCTGAACAAGCGCCAGCTGGAGAACCTGGCCCGGGCCGGAGCCTTCGATTCGATCGACGGCAACCGCGCCCGCGTTGTCGCCTCCTTCGAGACGCTGCTGCGCTACGCCCACACCATGGCGGCGGAGCGCGAGAGCGGCCAGATCGGCCTGTTCGGCGGCCCTGCCGGCGGGGGCTTGAGCGCACCGCCGCTGCCGACCATCCCGGACTGGGATTCGATGGAGCGGCTGCGGCAGGAGTTCGACGCGGTCGGCTTCTACCTCTCGGCCCATCCGCTCGACACCTACAACACCAAGCGCCTCGGCTCGGTGCGCTCGGCCGAGATCGGCCAGAAGATGCGGATGGGCCACACCCAGCTCCGCCTCGCCGGCATCCTGATGGCCAAGCGCGAGATGACGACCAAGACCGGCAATCGCATGTGCTTCGGCACCTTCTCCGACGCCAGCGGCGTGTTCGAGGTCACCTTCTTCGCCGAGACCCTGGCCACGGCCCGGCAGCTGCTCGAGGTCGGCGCCGCTTTGGCCATGGCGGTCGAGATCCAGAGCCGCGGCGAGGAACTGCGGCTGACCGCGCTGTCGGTCGAGCCGATCGACCAGGCCCTGGCCCGCAGCGCCGCCCGCTTCGTCGTCTATGTCGACGGGGTGCAGGCGATCCAGCCGCTGCACGGGCTGCTCGACCGCGAAGGGCAGGGGCGCTGCAAGGTCAACCTGCAGCTGCTGCTGTCGCCGACCAAGGAGGTCGAGATCGAGCTGCCCGGCGGCTACGCTGTCGGCGGCCGGGCCAAGGCGGCGCTGAAATCGGTCCCCGGCGTGCTCGGCGTCGAGGAGTTCTGAGGCTTCGCCATAACCGCCCGGCGCGACATCCCGCAACCGCCCAAGTCAGGCCCCGCCGGCGAAAGCCCGTGGGGCTTTTCCGTTTTGCGCAACGGACGCCTCGACTTTGCTGGTTGACTCATCATACCAGCACACCATAATGCCGGTAACCAACAGGCGGCCGAACCGCCGGGCATAGACGACCTCAACGTCTCCATCGCCGGGGGAGGGCGACATGCAGGCTCTGACGCGTCGATCCATGGTCGCGGGCGCAGCGATGCTAATGGCGGCTTTCGTCGCTGGCCCCGCCTGGGCGCAGGAGGCACCGGCCAAGCCGGTCACGATCGAGTTCTTCGGCCTCGCCTCGCACAATTGGCCACTGGTGATCGAGCGCTTCCAGGCCGATTACCCGACCGTCACCGTGCATTTCACCAAGTTCGGCACCGACGAGCTGAAGCAGGCGCTGCGGGTGGGCGCGTCGTCGGGCAAGCTGCCGGATGCCTGGTGGAACTGGGGCGGGTCGCTGGCCTCGCCCTACAACCGGGCCGGTCATGCGCTGAAGCTGACGCCGGAGCTGCTGGCGGCGCTCGGGGTCGAGGCCAATGTGACGCCGGCGGCGCTCGACATCACCCGCGACGGCGCCGACCTCTACGGCATCCCGAACAAGATCGGGCCCTTCGGCTTCGTCTACAAGAAAGCGCTGTTCGACAAATACGGGCTGCAGCCGCCCCAGAGCTTCGCCGAGCTGGAGAAGGTCGCCGAGACGCTGAAGGCGAACGGCGTCACGCCGTTCTCGATCGGCGGCAAGTTCAGCTGGATGACGATGCGCTTCTTCGACTTCTTCCTGGAGCATTATGCCGGGCCGGAAGGGCATGACGCGCTGCTGGACATGGCGGAGTCCTGGGAGTCCGAGCCGGTCATCCAGTCCTTCACCAAGCTGAAGGAATGGGCCGACAAGGGCTACTTCCCGGACGGATTCCTGACCGTCGACCCGGCCACCAACATGCCGCTGCTCTACAACGACCAGGCGGCGATGGTGTTCGACACGCCGAGCCTGGAGTTCAGCCGCATCGTCCGCGAGGGCAAGTCGCCGGCCGATTACGGCACCTTCCCGCTGCCGACCGACCGGACGCCGAAACGGGTGCCGGGTTCGCCGTCGCAGATCCAGGTCAATGCCGAGGCCTCCGACGACGTGCGCAAGGCCGCGCTGCTGTTCGCCAGCTATGTCGTGCGGCCGGAGATCGCGCCGGTCACGGCGCAGGCGGTCGGCTTCCCGAGCGCGACCAAGGGCATCCTGCCGGCCGAGGACCTGCCAATCCAGCGGCAATGGTCGACATGGACCCAGGGCGAGATCGGCTTCTACCGGCTGACCGACCAGGGCCTGCCGCAGGATGTCGTCGCCGCCTATTTCGAGGCGCAGGATTCGGTGCTGCTCGACCTGATGTCGCCGGAGGAGGCGGCGGCCCAGGTGCAGGAGGCGATCGACCGCAGCAAGAGCCGCGCCAGCAACTGACGGGAGGCCCGCGGCATGGCCGACGCCAGCCTGCAGACGAGCCGGAGGCGGCCACCGCGGCGGCTGCCGCGCAAGCTGGTCGAACAGGTGCTGGCGCCCTGGCTGTTCCTGGCCCCGGCGGCGCTGATCTTCGCCATCGTTCTGGTCTATCCGATGGCGTATTCGAGTTGGCTCAGCCTGTTCCGATGGGACGGCGTGTCGCCGGACAAGCTGTGGGTTGGGCTCGGCAACTATGTCGAGCTGTTCACCCGCAACCGGGTGTTCTGGATCGCGCTCAAGAACAACGTGATCTGGAGCCTGCTGTCGCTGGTGGTCCCGACCGGCATCGGCCTGGCCCTGGCGCTGGCCCTCGAAGGCCGGTTCCGCGGCAGCGCCTTCTTCCGCAGCGTCTTCTACTTCCCGGCGATCCTGTCGATGAGCATCGTCGGGCTGATCTGGAGCTGGATGTACCACCCCAGCCTCGGTCTGGTGAATCAGATGCTGGAGGTGCTGAGCCTCTCCGGCCTCGAGCGCAACTGGCTGTCGGACCCGAAGATCTCGCTCTACTCCGTCTTCGTCGCTGCCGCCTGGCACAATGCCGGCCTGCCGATGTTGCTGTTCCTGGCCGGGCTGCAGACCATCTCCAGGGAGGTGCTGGACGCCGCCCGCATCGACGGTGCCGGCCGGTTCCAGCGCTTCTGGTACGTGACCTTCCCGCTGCTGCGCGAGACCACCATGGTCGTGGTCGCGATCACCGCCATCAACTCGCTGAAGGTCTACGACATCATCTACGTCATGACCTATGGCGGCCCGGCCAACCGCACCCAGGTACTGGGCAGCTGGATGTATTTCCTGACCTACAACCACAACGAGGTCGGGCTCGGCACCGCCATCGCCGTCATCCTGTTCCTGCTGACCCTGGTCTTCGCCGTCCCCTACACCCGCCACATGGTGCGCACCCGATGACGGCCGTCTCCCTCGCCGGCGCGGCGGTCCGGGGCCGGCCGTTCCGGCTGCGCTTCGGGTCGCTCGGCTTCTACGCCGCGCTGGCCATCGGCGGCATGGTCTGGACCGCGCCGCTGATCATCCTGGTGTTCACGGCGCTGAAGAGCGCCGGGGATTTCGCCCAGAACGGCGCCTTCGCCCTGCCGCAGTCGCTCGAATTCGGCAACTTCGCCAAGGCCTGGGCGATCGGCATCCAGACCTATTTCTGGAACTCGATGGTGCTGACCGTGCTCAAGGTCCCGGCCGGGATCTTCATCTGCTCGCTCGCCGCCTTCGCTTTGACCAAGATGAAGATGCGCGGCAGCAGCCTGGTCTTCACCATCTTCCTGCTCGGCCTGATCGTGCCGATGCAGATGACGCTGGTGCCGTTGACCCTGCTGTACCAGCGCCTCGACCTGATCGACAGCCTGCCGGGGCTGTTCTTCCTCTATCTCGGCTTCGGCCTGCCGCTCGGCATCCTGGTGCTGCGCGGCTTCTTCCGCGCGATCCCGGCCGAGATGATCGAGGCGGCGCGGATCGACGGCTGCTCCTGGTGGGGCGTGTACCGGCGGGTGGTGATGCCGCTGGCCACGCCCGCGGTGGTCTCGCTGCTGATCCTCGACGGCATCGCCACCTGGAACGAGTTCATCCTGGCCCAGATCTTCATCCGCACCGAGGCGCAGCGCACCCTGCCGCTCGGGGTGGTGCAGTTCAGCACCGAATTCTCGACCGCCTACGACCTGCTCGCGGCCGGCCAGCTGATCACCATCGCGCCCTTGCTCCTGCTCTACCTGTTCTTCCAGCGCTACTTCGTCCACGGCATGGCCGGGGCGGTGAAATGAGCGCGCCAGCGAAAGGGAACTGATACGTGCTGCCCCCGGAGAAGAAGGCCCGCCTCATCCTCAACACCGACGCCAAGAACGAGGCGGACGACCAGTACACCATCGTCCATGCGCTGCTGACGCCGAGCCTGGACCTGCACGGCATCAGCCCGGCGCATTTCGGCACACTGAAGTCGAAGACCAGCCTCGAGGACAGCCATGACGAGGTGGCCAGGCTGCTGCAGCTGATGGACCTGTCCGGCCGGGTCCGGGTCGCCGACGGCGCCGAGGGGGCGCTGCCGGACGAGCGGACGCCGGTGCCCTCCGCCGGCGCCCATCTCATCGTCGAGGAGGCGATGAAGGACGATCCGCGCCCGCTCCACGTCGCCTTCCTCGGGCCGCTCACCGACATGGCCTCGGCGCTGCTCATGGAGCCGCGGCTGAACCAGCGCAACGTCGTCGTGGTCTGGATCGGCGGCGGGCCATGGCCGACCGGCGGCCGGGAATACAACCTGTCCAACGACATCGCCGCCGCCAATGTGGTGATGCGGTCGAAGGTCCAGCTCTGGCAGATCCCGATGACCGTCTACCGGATGATGGCGGTCGGCTATGCCGAGCTGTACGAGCGGGTCTACGACAAGGGGCCGATCGGCAAGTACCTGGTCGACCAGCTGGTGGAGTGGAACCTGAAGGTCCATCCCGGCCCGATCGAGCACCGCTCGCTCGGCGACACGCCGGCCCTGTCGGTGATCCTCAACCCGAATGGCGGGATCTCGGAATGGGTGCCGGCGCCGGAGTTCAGCCCGCAAATGCACTACATCCACACCGGCGCGCACCGGCCGATCAAGCTGTACCACTCGATCGACGTGCGCTGGATTCTGGAGGACTTCTTCGCCAAGCTCGCCCGCTTTGCTCGCGGCGAGCAGGAGTTCGCCACCTTCGGCTGACGGGGAGGGCGGCGGCTGCGTGTCTCAGATCAGCGCGCGCAGCTTCTTGCGGACATCCGTGATCTCGCTCGCCGAGGCCCGGCCCTTGAACACCGCTCCGCGCGCCCGCCAGTCGAGCGACTTGACCTGATCGGCCAGCACCGCGCTGGGGATGCCACCGGCGATTGGCACCTCGAAGGGGTAGCCCTTCAGCTTGGTCGTCATCGGGCAGGCGATCAGCAGCCCGATCTTGGCGTTGTAGGGGGCCGGGGAGAGGACGAGGGCCGGGCGGTGCCCGGCCTGCTCGTGCCCTGCCTGGGGGTCGAAATCGATCCAGATGATGTCGCCACGGTCGGGGACGTAGGCCGGCGGCTTCGCCATTTACCAGACTTCCTTGCCGACAGCCGGCCCGAAATCCACCGGATCGTGCCGGTTCTCGTCGGTGACACCGGCCAGGAGGGTGTCAAGGTCGTCGCCGGCAATACCGTCATCCAGGATCGGCTCGATGACGATGCGGCCGCTTTCCAGCCGGACATCCACCGGCTGGTCGATCGAGATCTGGGCAACCTCCATGATCGCGGCAGGGATGCGCACGGCGGCGCTGTTGCCCCACTTTTTGACGGTCATCCGCATGCGGACCCTCGCATGGCCAACTGTAGATACATCTGTATAAACATTGGTCGAGAGCCGCTCCGTGTCAACAGCTGTCGATACGTCGGCGGGGATCGGCATCACGATCCGATCGGACGCGTTGTCGCGCCCCTTGTTGCCGCGCCGCGCGTGCGCTTGAGTGGAGGCATCGCGGAGAATCGGGGCGGGCATGGCTGAGACCGCAGCGGATGTGGCGGCGCCGGTCGGTCCGCCGGGACTGGGGCAGATCTTCCTGGCCTTCGCCAAGATCGGGCTGACCAGCTTCGGCGGGGGGCTGAGCGGGTGGATGCTGCGGGAGTTCGTGCAGAACCGGCGCTGGATCAGCGAAGCCGACTTCCTCAACGGCCTCGCTTTGGCGCAGGCCTTTCCCGGGGTCAACGTCGTCAACCTGTCGCTCTGGATCGGATTCCGCCTGCGCAGCGGGCCAGGGGCGCTGGCGGGCGTGCTCGGCATGGTGATCCCGGCGATGCTGGTCGCCATTGCCGCCGCCGCGGCCTTCGCCGAGGTGGCGCAAGTCCGCTCCGTCCACCTGGCCTTGGCCGGCGCGGCCGCGGCGGCGGTCGGGCTGTCGCTGCAGATGGGCGTCCGCGCCGCGCGCCGGGCAGCCCGCTCCGCCGTGCCGGTCGCGATCATCCTCATCACCTTTCTAGCGATCGGCGTGCTGCACCTGCCGCTGCTGCCGGTGATGGCGGTGCTGGCACCACTCAGCATCGCTTACGCCGCCTGGCGGCCGCGGAAGGACTGAGCCGATGGACAGCATCCTGCTGCGGCTGCTGATCGTCTTCGTGCCGCTGTCCTTCCTCAGCGTCGGCGGCGGCCAAAGCATCATCGCCGACATCCATCGCCAATCGGTCGGCGTCTATGGCTGGATGACCGACGCCCGCTTCCTCGACCTGTTCGGCCTGTCGCGGATGACGCCGGGGCCGGGGTCGCTGCTGGTGACGCTGGTCGGCTGGCAGGCCGCCGGCTGGGCCGGGGCGCTGGTGGCGACGGCGGCGATCTTCGTGCCGTCCTCGCTGCTGGTCTACGGCTTGGCGCGGCTGTGGGCGCGATATCGCGGCGCGTCGTGGCAGCGTGCGGTCGAGACCGGGCTGGCGCCGGTCGCCGCCGGCATGGTGCTGGCCGCCTCCTTCACCCTGCTGCAGGCGGCGGAGGGCGGGATGCTGGCCTGGGCCGTGGCCGTGGTCTCCTGCCTGTCCCTGCTGTTCACCCGGGTCAGCCCCTTCCTGCTGCTGGGTGCCGGCGCGGTCGTGTTCCTGCTGGTCCAGCCCTGACCGTTCCGGAGATTGCCACAATACCGGCTTATGCCCGATCCTGAGCGAAACGGGGGAGGCGGCGATGGCACGAGTCACCGGCGTCAGGGCTATATCGACGGTCGGTCTGATTTTTGTCTGTCTCGGCCTGCTGGGGCTGATCGCCGCCGGCGTGCTGGGCCTGCTGGAGATGAACAGCAGCCGGCAGGCCAGGGCTAACGGCGTCATCGTCGATTTCGCCATCGGTCCGGTGGTCGAGTACACGACGGGGCAGGGGGCAACGGCGCAGTTCCGCAGCGGCGTGCGCAACACCTCCTTCGTGCTCGGCCAGCGCGTGCCGGTCGCCTACGACCCCGCCGATCCGGCCGACGCGTCGATCGACGGCTTCGTCGGGCGCTGGTTCCTGCCCGGCCTGTTCGCCATGATCTTCGGCGTCTTCCTGGGGATCGGAATTGTGCTGTTCCTGCTAGGGCGGATGCTGCGGCCCCGCTTGGCGTGATCACGCCTGGCGTAAGGGTGGCCAAGCCGGCCGAGTTGCGCTAAAAGCCCCACCGGACCCGGGCGCCGAGGGCTGCGCCGCGGGCGCTTTTTGTTGGAAGAACCTGTCTTGCGCACCGAAACCCGCGGCATGGGCCTGGCACTGATCGCGATGATCACCGTCGTGGTGGCCTCGAACTACCTGGTCCAGTTCCCGATCAACGACTGGCTGACCTGGGGTGCCTTCACCTATCCGGTCACCTTCCTGGTCACCGACCTGACCAACCGCTTCTTCGGTCCGCGCCGCGCCCGCCAGGTCGCCTATGCTGGTTTCGCGCTCGCCGTGGTGCTGTCGCTGTGGCTGGCCGACTGGCGCATCGCCGTCGCCTCCGGCACCGCCTTCCTGGTCGGGCAGCTGCTCGACATCCACATCTTCGACCGGCTGCGCCGCGCCGCCTGGTGGCGCGCGCCCTTCATCGGCTCGGCCCTCGGCTCGGTGGTCGACACCGCGATCTTCTTCACCATCGCCTTCGCCGGCACCGGCCTGCCGATCCTGACCCTGATGGCCGGCGACCTGGCGGTGAAGCTGGCCTGCGCCCTGCTGTTCCTGGCCCCGTTCCGGGCGCTGATGAACCTGGTCATGCCGATGCCGGCGCTGCAGAACGGCTGACCCAGGCCTTCGCCATGCGTGTCGACGAGTTCGATTTCGACCTGCCGCGGCGACTCATCGCCGACCGGCCGGCCGAGCCGCGCGACGCCGCCCGGATGCTGGAGGTCGCGGCCGGCGGCCTCGCCGACCGCCGGATCGGCGACCTGCCGGGGCGGCTCAGGGCCGGCGACCTGCTGGTGGTCAACGATACCCGCGTCATCCCCGCCCGGCTGCATGGCAAACGCGGCCTGGCGGGGATCGAGATCATGCTGCACCAGCCGGCCGAGGCCGGGCGCTGGCGCGCCTTCGCCCGCCCGGCCAAGAAGCTGAAGCCCGGCGACGTGGTCCGCTTCGCCGACGATTTCGCCGCCACCGTCGTCGCCAAGGGCGAGGCCGGCGAGGTCGAGGTCGAGTTTAACGTTGAAGGGGGCGACGACCCTTCCGGCCTGGCCGGCCAGCTGCAGCGCCATGGCGAGATCCCGCTGCCGCCCTATATCGACCGGCCGGACGGGCCGGACGAGCGCGACCGCGCCGACTACCAGACCGTCTTCGCCCGGCATGACGGTGCCGTCGCCGCGCCGACCGCAGGGCTGCACTTCACCCCGCCCCTGCTCGACGTGCTGGCCGCGCGGGGCGTCGACACCGTCCGCCTGACCCTGCATGTCGGCGCCGGCACCTTCCTGCCGGTGAAGAGCGACACGGTCGAAGGCCATGTCATGCATGCCGAGCGCGGCGTGCTGACCGCGGAGGCCGCCGACCGGATCAACGCCGTGCGCGCCGCCGGCGGCCGCATCGTCGCGGTCGGCACCACCAGCCTGCGCCTGTTGGAAAGCGCCGCGGCCGAGGACGGCACCGTGCGGCCCTTCGACGGGTCGACCGCGATCTTCATCACCCCGGGCTACCGCTTCCGCGCCGTCGACCTGCTGGTGACCAATTTCCACCTGCCGCGGTCGACCCTGTTCATGCTGGTCTGCGCCTTCGCCGGGACGGAGCGGATGAAGCAGGCCTATGCCCATGCCATTTCCGCAGGCTACCGTTTCTACTCCTATGGCGACGCCTGCCTGCTGCACCGTTCGGACAGAGATGACTGAGCCCTTCCGTTTTGAGCCCCTGGCCCGCGACGGCGCCGCCCGCACCGGCCGCCTGCACACCGCCCATGGCGTGGTCCAGACCCCGACCTTCATGCCGGTCGGCACCGCCGCGACGGTGAAGGCGATGCGGCCGGAGGAGGTGGCCGCCACCGGCGCGCAGATCGTGCTGGGCAACACCTACCACCTGATGCTGCGCCCGGGGGCGGAGCGGGTGGCCCGGCTGGGTGGCCTGCACCGCTTCATGAACTGGCCCGGCCCGATCCTGACCGATTCCGGCGGCTTCCAGGTGATGTCGCTGTCCCAGCTGCGGCGCATGGACAAGGACGGCGTGACCTTCCGCTCGCATCTCGACGGCAGCGAGCACCGGCTGTCCCCGGCGCGGTCGACCGAGATCCAGCACCTGCTCGACGCCACCATCACCATGGCCTTCGACGAGTGCACGCCGTTCCCGGCGGAGCCGGAGGTGGCGGCCAGCTCGATGCGCCTGTCGATGGGCTGGGCCCAGCGCTCGCGCGACGCCTTCGTCGCCCGGCCCGGCTACGGCCAGTTCGGCATCGTCCAGGGCAGCGTCTTCCCCGAGCTGCGGCTCGAATCCGCGGCGGCGCTGACCGCGATCGGCTTCGAGGGCTACGCCATCGGCGGCCTGGCGGTGGGCGAGGGGCAGGAGCGGATGTTCGCCGCCCTCGACGTCACCGTGCCGGCGCTGCCGGACGACCGGCCGCGCTATCTGATGGGCGTGGGCAAGCCTTCGGACCTGGTTGGCTCGGTCCGCCGCGGCGTCGACATGTTCGACTGCGTACTGCCGACCCGCTCCGGCCGCACCGGCCAGGCCTTCACCCGGCGCGGCACGGTCAACCTGCGCAACGCCCGGCACCAGGACGACCAGCGGCCGCTGGACGAAGCCTGCCGCTGCCCGGCCTGCCGCAGCTACAGCCGCGCCTATCTGCACCATCTGGTGCGCAGCGAGGAGGTGCTGGGGCTGATGCTGCTGACCCAGCACAATTTGACCTATTATCAAGACCTGATGGCCGGGCTGCGCGGCGCCATCGCCGCCGGCACGCTCGACGCCTTCGCCGCCGCCTTCGAGGCTGAGCAGGCGCTGGGCGACATCGCGGCCCTCTGAGGAGACACCATGGCCCGCAAGGCGAAAGGCACGGAAGCGCTCACCCAGCTCGGCCAGGCCACGGCGCTGCCGGCCTCGCCCGAGGCGGCGGTGCTGGAGACGGTGCCGAACCCGCGTCCGAAGCAGCTGTACCTGGTGCGCTTCACCGCGCCGGAGTTCACCTCGCTGTGCCCGATCACCGGCCAGCCCGACTTCGCCCATCTGGTGATCGACTACGCCCCGGCGGCGAAGATCGTCGAGAGCAAGTCGCTGAAGCTGTTCCTCGGCTCGTTCCGCAACCACGGCGCCTTCCACGAGGACTGCACCGTCTATGTGGCGGAACGGCTGATCAAGGCGATGAAGCCGCGCTGGCTGCGCATCGGCGGCTACTGGTACCCGCGCGGCGGCATCCCGATCGACGTGTTCTACCAGAGCGGGCCGGCGCCCGAGGGCCTGTGGCTGCCCGACCAGGGCGTGCCGCCCTATCGCGGACGGGGATGACCGGCGCCGCCGACATAAAAGACCGTATCCGGGCCGAGGCCTTCGCCCTCGGCTTCGACAGCGCCGGCTTCGCCGCCGCGGCGCCCGACCCGAGGCTGAGGGAGCGGCTGGAGCTGTTCCTCGGCGAGGGCCAGCACGGCGACATGGGCTGGCTGGAGGCGAATGCCGACCGCCGCGCCGACCCGCAGACGCTGTGGCCCGACGCCCTGACCGTGCTGTCGCTCGGCCTCAACTACGGCCCGGCCGAGGACCCGCTGCCGCTGCTGCAGGAGCGGGAGAGGGGGGTGATCTCGGTCTACGCCCAGGGCCGCGACTACCACGACGTGGTCAAGAAGAAGCTGAAGGCGCTGGGCGGCTGGATCCACCGCACGTTCAAGACGGAGCTCAAGGTCTTCGTCGACACCGCGCCGGTGATGGAGAAGCCGCTGGCGATGCGGGCCGGGCTGGGCTGGCAGGGCAAGCACACCAACCTGGTGTCGCGCGACTGGGGCTCCTGGCTGTTCCTGGGCGAGATCTACCTGGCGATCGAGCTGCCACCGGACGCGCCGGAGCGCGACCGCTGCGGCTCCTGCCGGTCCTGCCTCGACATCTGCCCGACCGCGGCCTTCCCGGCGCCCTACCGGCTCGACGCCCGGCGCTGCATCTCCTACCTGACCATCGAGCACAAGGGCCCGATCCCGCGCGAGCTGCGGCCGCTGCTCGGCAACCGCATCTATGGCTGCGACGACTGCCTGGCGGTCTGCCCCTGGAACAAGTTCGCCGCCGCGGCGCGCGAGGCGGCGCTGGCGCCGCGGCCGGAGCTGAACGGCCCGGCCCTGGCGTCGCTGCTGGGCTTCGACGATGCCGGCTTCCGCTCGGCCTTCTCCGGCTCGCCGATCAAGCGCATCGGCCGCGACCGCTTCCTGCGCAACGTCCTGGTCGCCATCGGCAACAGCGGCGACCCGGCGCTGGCGCCGGCCGCCGAGCCGCTGCTGGACGACGCCTCGCCCCTGGTTCGCGGCGCCGCGGTCTGGGCCCTCGGCCGCCTGCTCGGCCCGGACGGGCTGCGCCGGCTGGCGGCGGCTCGGACCGACGACCCGGAGGCGGATGTGCGCGACGAATGGCAGGCGGGGCTCGTCCCTGCGTAGGTTGGGTTCGCGATCGCGAACCCGACATCTCACGCCGCCACGCTTGGCCTGTTGGGTTCGCTTGCCGCGAACCCAACCTACGAAGCTGATACCGGCAGCGCATAGCTCGCCCGCGCCGTCGGGCAAAAGCTGGCGCGGCACAGGCGAAGCGCGGTAGAAGGCGCGTTTTCCTGCTACGCTCCGGACCATGACCCCCTCCGCCCGCATCCAGGCCACGATCGACATTCTCGAACGCCTCGGCATCGAGAACCGCCCCGCCGACGCCCTGGTCTCGGCCTATTTCCGCACCCGCCGCTTCATCGGGTCCAAGGACCGCAGCGAGATCGCCGCCCGCGTCTATGCCGTGCTGCGCCACCACGCCCGGCTGGGCTGGTGGCTGGCCCGGGTCGAGGCCGAGGACACGCCGCGCAACCGGGTGATCGCCGAGCTGACCCTGGCCGAAGGCGTCGCGGTCAAGGATATGGGCCGGCTGTTCTCCGGCGAGACCTACGCCCCGATCCCGCTGGACGGTCCGGAGGACAAGCTGGTCAAGGCCACGGCTGGCCAGCCGCTCGACCATCCCGACATGCCGAAGCCGGTGCGCAGCGAGATCCCGGACTGGGCCGCGGCCTCGCTGGAGGCCAATTTCGGCGACCGCTTCGAGGCGGAGGTGGCGGCGCTGCTCGACCAGGCGCCGCTCGACCTGCGGGTCAACGAGCTGCGCGGCACCCGCGACGAGGTGCTGCAGACGCTGGCCGCCGGCAAGCTCGACGTGGTGGCGACGCCGCTGTCGCCGCTGGGCATCCGGGTCAAGGGCCGCCCGCAGCTCGGCCGCCATCCCGCCTTCCAGTCCGGCCTGATCGAGGTGCAGGACGAGGGCTCGCAGCTGATCGCGCTGCTGGTCGACGCCCGGCCGGGCCAGCAGGTGGTGGATTTCTGCTCCGGCGCCGGCGGCAAGGCGCTGGCCCTGGCGGCGCGGATGAAGGGCAAGGGCCGGGTGGTGGCCTGCGACGTCTCCAAGGGCCGGCTCGACCGCGGCAAGGAGCGGCTGCGCCGCGCCGGCATCGACAATGTCGAGCCGCGCCTCCTGGAGAACGAGCGCGACCGTTGGGTGAAGAAGCAGCGCGGCAAGTTCGACCGGGTGCTGGTCGACGCGCCCTGCAGCGGCACCGGCGCCTGGCGCCGCAACCCGGACGCGCGCTGGCGGCCGATGGATTTGCAGCGGCTGCTCGGCGTCCAGCGCGAGATCCTGGACAGCGCCGCCCGCCTGGCCAAGCCGGATGGCGGCCGGGTGATCTACGCCACCTGCTCGCTGCTGCGCGAGGAGAACGAGGCGCAGGTCGAGGGTTTCCTCGCCGCCCATCCCGACTACCGGCTGGTGCCGGTGGAGACGGTGTGGGACGAGGCGGTGGGCACCGGCCCGGCCCCGACCGACGGCATGCTGCGCCTGTCGCCCGCGGCCAATGGCACCGACGGCTTCTTCGTCGCGGTGCTGGAGCGCGGGCCGAGGGCCGAAGCGGCCCCCGGCGAGGCGGCCGATCCGTTGGAAGGCGAGGAAGGCTGACATGATCCGCCGCGCGATCCTGGCCGACGCGCCGGCGATCGCGCGGATCCATGTCCAGTCCTGGCAGGAGACCTATCGCGGCCTGGTGCCGGACGAGTATCTCGACCGCATGACCGTGACCCAGCGCGAGCGCGGCCATGAACGCTCGCTGGCGCATGAGGACGGCACCGCGACCTTCCTGGCGCTGGACCCGACCCCGGCCGGCGGGGCGGTGCCGGTCGGCTTCGCCCTGTGCGGCCGGGCCCGCGGCGCGCCGGGCTGGAACTGGGGCGAGATCTACGCCCTCTACCTGCTCGACCGGGCGAAGGGCAGGGGCCACGGCCGGGCGCTGATGGCCGCATCCTCCGGCTGGTTCGCCGAGCGCGGCATGAATCCCTTCATGCTGTGGGCCCTGACCGCGAATTTCCGCGCCACCGGCTTCTACCGCCATCTCGGCGGCGAGCCCTATGCCGACCGGCTGGAGCATTTCGGCGGCGCGGTGCTGGCCGAGAGCGCCTTCCGCTTCGACCGGCCCATCCTTCCGGCCGCATGACCGCCCTGGCGCTCTACCTCCTCGCCGCCAGCGCGGCCGCCTTCGTGCTGTTCGCCTGGGACAAATGGTGCGCGGCCGCCGGCCGCCGGCGGATCCCCGAACGGACGCTGCTGACCCTGGCCGCGATCGGCGGCACGCCCGGCGCCATCGCCGGGCAGCGGCTGCTGCGCCACAAGACGTGGAAGGAGCCGTTCCGCACCCGGCTGCTGTGGATCGCCGGGACGCAGCTGGTCCTGATCGCCGTCGTTGCCGCGCTGGCGCTGGCGTAAATGCGGGATGAGTTCAGGCCAGATCGGGTCGTCCGATCGCATCGAGGCGGTGAGACAACGCTCGCTGCGATCCCGTAAACCATCGGCCTGAAATATTGGTCCGTCATGGCGAGCCCCGCAGGGGCGTGGCCATCCAGGGCCGCTCGCACCCGGCCTCCTGGATGGCCACGTCGGCTTCGCCTCCTCGCCATGACGGAAAGGAACCGCAGAGTCGATCTCGAAGGCCGCTGATGTGATCCGACCCGAAATCGCGCTCAGCTGCTGTCGAGCAGGGCGCCGGGGCCGTTCTCGAGGCAGATGTCGGAGTCGAGGTCGATGCCCAGGGAGCGGCAGAGGCGGACCGTGGCCTTCTCGGTGCTGGCGGTGTCGAGCAACGTGTCGATGTCGGGCTCCTGCAGCCGCACCGCCAGCCCGGCCTTGAGGTCGGCGATCCGGGTAGGGTCGGCGACCTCGTCGATGGCCTCTTCGACCATGGCGACGACCGCGGCCCGGCGGCTGGCGCGCTCGGCCCGGATCTCGGCCGGGCTGCCGGCCGGCAGGCCCGGGCGGCCGTTCTCGTAGCGCGGCTGGTAGCGGCGCCATTGCCGGACCAGGCCGAGGCCGCAGACGAGCCCGGCCACGACCGACGGGACCGTGCGGTTCTCGACCGGGTCGTCCTGGTCGCCATAGAGCTCGACCAGCGCCTGGTCGAGCTGCATCCTGACATCGGCGAAGCGGGTGCGGTCGGTGCCACGGTCGTCCCCGATCAGGCGGATGATGACGTCCTCGACCTCCTCCCGGTGGCGGGCGCGGCGAGCCTCGCGGCCACCGTCGCGGGCGCAGAGGTCCTGCACGGCGCGGGCGCGCTGGGCCAGGGTCTGGCGCACCAGATGGGCGTAGCGGGCGAAGGCGAGACCGGGGTCCGGGGCCTGAGCCTCCGCGGACTGGGCCCCAGCCGTGGGCTGGGCCTGGGCGGCGAGGGCACGGGCCCCGGCCGTCTCGGCCAGCCGCATGCCGATCTCGGCCAGGCGCGTGAGCATCTCGCACTGCTGCAGCGAGCAGCCGCGGCCATAGGCCTGGACATCGAAATCGGCGGGGATCTCCTTCATAGAACGTATCATGAACGAGATTACGAATTAACACAATTGCACATTGTGTTTAGAGCGGAATGACACCGGCGAGATTGAGTATCCGATCCCTTCCCCGTCATGGCGAGGAGCGCAGCGACGTGGCCATCCAGGGGCGGTGCCGCTGGATGGCCAGTCCCTTCGGGGCTCGCCATGACGGGTCAGTATTTCGGGCCGGTGGTATCAATCCGCTCTAAAGACTGCCAGCGAGATCCTGCCGGATCATCTCGACCAGCCTGTCGAACCCGGTCTCGGTGCCGCCGACGCGCTGGCGGCGGGCGCCGTCGCCGCCGACGAGGAAGGCCGCCTGCTCGGTGAACTTCATCCGGGTGCGCGGCCCGGCCGACAGCAGTTCGACCGTAGCCAGCGAGGCCGAGACCCGCTGGCCGCCGAAGCTCATCTCATAGGCGTAGAGGATCCGCTGGCCGGGTACGATGTCGAGGTATTGGGCGCGGAAGGTCATCTCCTGGCCATCGGGCATCCGCCAGCGCTTGGCCTCGACGCCCTCGACCCGGAAGTCGAACAGGTCTTCGAGCACCGCCCAGTCGGGGTGGCAGTCGGTCCAGCGCCGCTTGAGTTCCGGCTCCGCCCAGAAGCGGAAGGCGTGGGCCGGGCTGCCGGGCAGCTCGCGCTCGACGACGAAGGTGTGATGGTCGATGGTGGTCACGGTTCCTCCTCGGGGATTTCGCGCATCGCGGCGTCCAGGCGGTCGAAGGCGGCGTACAGGGCGGCCTCGCGGTCGCGCACCCAGTCGGTGATCACGGCCAGGGCGGCGGGCCGCAGGCTATAGGTGCGCTCGCGGCCCGCCTTGCGCGACACGACGATGCCGCTGTCCTCCAGGATCCGCAGGTGCTTGACGGCCGAGGGCAGCCGCATCCCCGCCGGCTCGGCCAGCTGCGTGACCGTCGCCGGGCCGCGGCTCAGGCGTTCGGCCATGCCTCGCCGGTTCGGGTCGGACAGGGCGACGAAGATGCGGTCGAGGGGCTGCATGCCTCAGTCCAATAGTTTCCTCATATGGAAACTATCCGAAACCGATCGCGAAGGCAACAACAGTTTCCATTCTCGGAAACCGTCAGCCCTTCACCGCTCCGGCCGACAGGCCCTCGACCAGGAAGCGCTGGAGATAGACGAAGCCGAGCGCGATCGGCACCACGGCGAGGACCGAGGCGGCCATCAGCCCGCCCCAGTCGGTCAGGTGCGAGCCCTTGAACAGCATGATGCCGGGCGTCAGCGTCCGCCGCGCGTCGCTGTTGATCAGCACATAGCCGAACATGAACTCGTTCCAGGCGGTGACGAAGGCGAAGACCGCGGTGGCGAAGATGCCGGGCGCCGAGACCGGCAGCAGCACCCGCAGGATGAAGCCGGTGCGGGAGCAGCCGTCGATCTCCGACGCATCCTCCAGCTCGCGCGGCACGGCGTCGAAGAAGCCCTTCAGCATGAAGGTGCAGAGCGGGATGGTGAAGGTGCAGTAGACGATGATCAGCGCCGCATAGGTCGACAGCAGGCCGAGGCGCTGCATCAGGATGTAGAGCGGCACCAGGAGCAGTACGCCCGGGATCATCTGCGACAGCAGCAGCGCCCCGCCGACCAGCCGCGACAGCGACAGATAGGCCCAGCGGCTGAGGGCGTAGCTGCAGAAGACCGAGACGGTGATGGTCAGGATGGTCGATCCGGCGGCGACGATCAGGCTGTTGCGGAAATAGGTCAGGAACTCGCTGTCCAGCAGCACCCGGGTGAAGTTCGACAGGGTCGGCGCGTCGATCCAGAAGCTGGGATCGGCGCTGCGCACCTCCGCCACCGGCTTCAGCGCCGTGTCGATCATCCACAGGAAGGGGAACAGGCTGTAGGCCGCGAACAGGATCAGCGTGCCGTAGGTCAGCACGCCGCGGAGCGACCGCTGGGAGGCGCCGACGACCATCAGCCCTCCCGCCGGCGCCGGGCGACGCCGTAGTGGTAGACGAAGAACAGGCTGGCCAGGAACGCCATCGACATCGAGGCCACGGCGCAGGCGGCGCCGACGTCGAAATCCTGCATGGCGTAGCGGTAGATCATGATCGGCAACGTCTCCGACGCGTTCAGCGGGCCGCCCTGGGTCATCACCCAGATGAAGTCGAAATTGATCGCGGTCCAGACGATGTGGATGAAGATCAGGGTCAGCGACACGGTGCGCAGATGCGGCAGGGTGATCACCCGGAAGCGGCGCCAGGCCCCTGCCCCGTCCACCGCCGCGGCCTCGTGCAGCTCGCGCGGGATCGCCTGCAGCGCGGCCAGCAGGCTGAGGGTGTAGAACGGATAGCTGCGCCAGATGTTGACGAAGGTAACGGTCAAGAGCGCCGTGTCCATCTGGCCGAGCCAGGGATAGGGCGCGTCGAGCAGGCCCAGCTTGACCATCCAGATGTTCAGGATGCCGTAGTCCGGCGTCAGCATCCAGGTCCAGTTCAGCCCGGCGACGGCGATCGGGATCACCCAGGGGATGATGATCAGGCCGCGGAAGATCGCCCGGGCCCTGACCGGCTGGGCCAGCGCCACGGCCGAGGCGAGGCCGAGTGCGTATTCCCCGGCCACCGACAGCCCGGTCCAGACCGCGGTGTTCCACAGCGCCGGCAGGAAGTCGCCGTCCTCCCAGACGGTCAGGTAGTTGTCCCAGCCGGCGAAGCCGGTGACCGAGGGGTTGACCAGGTTGACGTAGCGCAGGCTGTCCCACAGCACCCGCAGCAGCGGATAGGCGACCAGCACCAGGACCAGGATCCCGGCCGGCGCCAGGAACACCAGCGCGGTGCGCCGGATCCGGGCGGCGCGGGTCGGATGGCGGCGGGCATCGACGGGCCTCGTCGGCGCCGATGCGCGTATTCCGATCTCCGCCGCAGCCTTCATGACGCGATATCCCCAGGCGCTTGCTTCAGTGGAAGGGCCGGAGCCGCCCCCTCACCCTCCCGCCGCCTTCGGCATCGGGCCCCTCCCTCTCCCCGA